>CBDVDO010000142.1:0-4868 GCA_965372765.1 uncultured Anaerolineales bacterium | reverse complement strand
AATTAAGGAGACTTTCTCTAATGCTGATAACTCTCTCTGGCGTTCCGCAGTTTCAGTTAAGTAAGCTCCCCATAACCCGGAGATTCCCATGGCAATTGAGGTAGCAATTCCGATTTGGATAGGAATGGATAGATCTCTAACGCCAGCCAGGTAATTCCCCGCCAGGACACCAATTGTGGTCAATATCCCGTCAAAGGCATTCATCACGAAATATCGCCGGGCGATTTCTGTAATCCCGACTATTTGATTATAGGCTTTGATTTCATCAAGGAATTCCGAAAATGCTGACCACCAAACGCGGTTATTTTTCATGCTCAGTCTTGATGAGTTTCAACTTCTTCTACAGTTCTCTTCCCAGCTGCAACCTCATCTATGGAGTGGACTGCTCCCCCATTTTCCACGATTAGGTCATAAACCTCGTTGTAGGATAGTTGTTCTCCCTCAACCGTGATTTTGGCATTCTCCACATGATGATCAATCTCGTAGATCGTGATATTGACACCATCTATCCCGGGTAGAGAAGAAATCTTCCGTGCTAGATCAACAATATTGGGTTCCAGCGGTTTCAACACATCAAGAACAATACGTCTTAAATTGCCCAACTTCATGAAAATCCTCCAATTAGCTGGTGGATAAAATCCAGTAGAAAAAAGATAATAACTAAACAATCCCTGCTTATTTTTGTATTGATAAGCCGTACAAATTCTACCATATCTATCAGCATTTTATCCTGACCTGGATTTCCAGGAGAGTTATCCAGACCCCAAGAAATCATAAACATGATATCTGAAGGTCAATTATTGACTAGCCTGCGGGTAAACTATCCAGTATACTTCAGGGGATGAAACAGTTACTCATCAAGGTTGATTTTCAAGTATTGCCAACGCCGGCTGCTGCTTCCCAGGCGGCTGCCTTAATTGGCTGCGCAGCCGCCACAGATTCCTCCTCGAAGCCGGGCAGTTTTTCGCGATTATAATCAGCGTTTGATGCTACTGTTACCCAGTATCGCCCGGACAGACTACCAGTCCGGGTTTTCTATTTGCAGAAAAGATCATAACAAGGTACAGCGATGAAAAAAAACAAAATTACTGGAAATGAAATCAGACAGTCATTTATTGATTTTTTTACTGAGAAGGATCATAACTTTGTGCGCTCCTCCTCCCTGGTACCCGGGGGAGATTCCACTCTTCTGTTCACCAATGCAGGGATGGTGCAGTTTAAGGATGTTTTTTTAGGCACCGATCAGCGAAAATACTCCCGGGCGACTAACTCCCAAAAATGCATGAGGGTCGCAGGAAAACACAATGATCTGGAAGATGTTGGACAGGATGATACTCACCATACTTTTTTTGAAATGATGGGGAACTGGTCCTTCGGTGATTATTATAAAAATGAGGCTATTTCCTATGCCTGGGAATTGCTGACAGAAGTCTGGCAGCTTCCCAAAGACCGTCTTTACGCAACCGTATTCGAGGATGAAAAAGGTGTGATTCCCACCGATGAAGAAGCTGCTGAGGGTTGGTCAGCCCAACCCGGGTTCTCGATGGACCATCTTTTTTACATGGGTCGGAAAGATAATTTTTGGGAAATGGGGAATACCGGCCCTTGTGGACCCTGTTCTGAAATTCATTATGATCTCCGACCGGAAGAAGGTCCAGTAGTAAATAAGGAAATATTGGATTCGGATCGGTTCACAGAAATCTGGAACCTGGTTTTTATTCAATACAACCGCAAAAGTCCGGATAAACTTGATCCACTTCCAAATTGCCATGTGGATACAGGATTGGGCCTGGATCGTGTAGTAGCGATCCTGCAGGAAAAAGATTCAAACTACCAGACTGATTTGTTTTTCCCGCTGATTAAAGCTGTTCAGGAGTTAACCGGTGACACTGACCAGGAACGGGAGGAAAACTTCACTCCTTACCGTGTTATTGCCGATCATGCCAGAGCGGCGACTTTCCTAATCGCTGATGGAGTTGTTCCCGGCAACCTGGGAAGGAATTATGTCTGCCGGATGATTATCCGCCGGGGCTATCGATTCGGCGGTCATCTCGGCCTGCACTCCCCTTTCCTGGGAAAAATCGCTGAAGTAGTAATTGATATCTACCAGGATGCATATCCGGAACTAAAACAAAATCGAAAAATAATCCTGGATACGATCACCCGCGAAGAGGAACAATTCCAGCAAACTCTTGAGAGTTCGACAGGTAGACTTGAATTTATGCTAGATGAAATGCTCAAGAAGAATCTTACTGTCTTCCCTGGTGAGGATGCCGCAAATTTGTATACTACAAATGGGTTGCCTTTTGAGATAACACGAGACATAGTCCGTGAACGAGGCCTTGAAGTGGATGAAGAAGGGTTCCACAAAACCATGGAACAGCACCGGATCATATCGGGTGTCGGACAAGCCATGGGAGATGTGGGAGGGGAAGAGGTAGAATTCTACCGCAAATTACTGACATCACTACAGGAAGAAGGCAAACTTGACTCCGGTGGAGTCGGGTATAACCCTTATGGAAGTTTAATCAGCCAGGGAAAAATCCTGGCGCTGGTGAAAGACGGAAAATCTGTCCAATCAGCGGGAGAAAAGGATGATATCCAGGTTATTCTCCCGGAAACCGGGTTTTATATTGAATCCGGTGGACAGGTCTCAGATACCGGTATCATTGAAGGGGAACACTGGAAAATAACGGTCGAGGACATTTATCAACCAGCCGCTGGAATGATCGTGCACCAGGGAACTGTCCTCAAAGGGAAACCTGCAGTAGGAGATATTGCCACGGCAAAAGTGGATCAGATGCGCAGAAAAGATGTAATGCGCAACCACACCGGAACCCACCTGCTGCACGCAGCGCTGGATCATGTGCTCGGCGAACACGCCCGCCAGGCAGGTTCTCTTGTTGCTCCAGACTACCTCCGGTTTGATTTCACCCACAACCAGGCATTAACCAGTGATGAAATCAAGGCAGTTGAGGGAGAAGTCAACCAGCGAATCCGGGAAGATCATCTTCTCAATATAAAACATAAACCTCTCCAGGAAGCAATTGATGAGGGAGCCCGGGCTTTATTCGGAGAAAAATATGGCGATATCGTCAGGACAATCCAGATGGATGATTTCTCGTACGAACTCTGCGGCGGCACCCATTGTGACCGCAGTAGTGATATTGGATTATTCCTGATCACAAGCGAAGGAAGTACTGCGGCAGGAATTCGCCGGATTGAAGCTGTTACCGGCAGGAAAGCATACCAACTGGTGCAGAGCCGATTCCAGGAATTAAAGACGGCAGCTAATTACTTATCAACCGGATCGGATCAGGTAGCTTTCCAGACCAGTGCTGTTCTGGAAGTCCTGAAAAAGGCAGAAAAATCCAGGGATAAACTTCTGAAAAGACTGGCAGTTATCGAGCTTAGTCAAGCATTGGAAAACATTGAGGATATTGAAGGAATCAAGCTGCTCACAACACAAGTAGAAGATGCAGACCTAGATACCTTGCGCTTGATGGCAGATCGTTTCCGGCAGCATGTTTCCAAAAACGGGGTTATTGTGCTTGGTACTGTTATTGATGGTTCTCCCCGCCTGATCGCTGCTGTCACAGAAGATCTGGTCCAGAGAGGAATCAAAGCAGGGGATTTGGTTCAATATGTAGCAAAGCAAGTTGGCGGCGGGGGAGGCGGGCGCCCCACCCTTGCGGAAGCTGGTGGAAAAGATCCCGGAAAAATTAAGGATGCGCTGGACAGTGTGGCCAGCTGGATTAAAGAGAAAAATAAGTAACTTTTCCCACCAACATCATCCAAATTAATCTACCGGTGCTGATTTTCTTCGGCGGCGGTTGGTTTAGGAATAATTTCCTGAATAAACCTCAAAATAAAACTTTGGTAAAATTAGTTCCGTGAAAACGCAAATCATTCAGCTTGAGATCCATGACGATACCATATCTGTAAAAGATAAAATGGATTGGTCTCAAACACCACGAGTTCTGCTGGTTTGGCCGGAACGGGGAAAGGTATTCAGAAACCGGATAGATCTAGTGCTGCTGGAAAGGCACTGCTCAGCTCATGGCAGCCAACTTGCGCTGCTTACAAAAGATTTAGAAGTCAAATCGCAAGCTGAAGAAGCTGGTATCCCGGTATTTCACTCCCGGAAAACAGCCCAGCTCCAGCCCTGGAGGAAATCCTTCCGGGAGTTCAGGCGGCGTGATATAGAACAGCAAGCTGCAGAACCGCGTTACTTTGATTTTTTCGACCGGGAAAAAGAACCACGCCGGAAAGATATTCCTGTCTGGGGAAGAATAGCCATCTTCACAATTGGGGTGCTGGCAGTACTGGCAATTGCTGGTTTGCTTCTTCCCAGCGCAGAGGTCACCATTCACGAAGAGGAAACGTGGAAGGATATAGTCATCCCTGTCATGGCGGATCCCGAAGCAAGGGATATCAATATGTCCGGTATCATTCCCTCCCGGGAAATTGTCCTCCTCTTAGAGGGAGAGGCATCCCGTTCGGTCAGCGGTCAGATACCAATTCCGAATGATTATGCCCAGGGTAAAGTGATCTTCACCAATCTTACAGAAGATTCAATTATCATTCCAATGAACACAATCCTCAGCACAGGAACAGAAGATCCAATCCTGTTTAGCACTTTAATTCCCGGAAAAACACCTGAGGGAAGAGGGGAACAAACCTCGATTAGGATTAAAGCCCTGGAAGCAGGAATCTCTGGAAATGTTGATCCTAACCAAATCACCCGAATCAATCAAGCTTTTGGTGCTGATCTCTCAGTTGACAACCCGGAACCAACATCCGGAGGAACCGATCTATACATTCCTTCTCCAAGCCAGGAAGATCGGGAAAAATTATCATTTTCCCTC
>CBDVDO010000141.1:0-4874 GCA_965372765.1 uncultured Anaerolineales bacterium | reverse complement strand
TCACTATCAGTTATCATTTCTAGGGTTGAATTAGGGGAAATTTTTATAGAAATTTGCAGTTACTTGGGAAGAAAATATCTGAGTTGATCTCAGGATTTTCTTCTAACGCTGGATCATCCGGGTAGCATGAGTAGCAACTCTGATTCCAGTACAGTAGCTATTAACGTTATTTTTTTTGCATCATTAACAATAACGGAGGTATCGTGACCGAGTCCATAAATCAAATTGCAGCTGAATTTAAAAAATTCATTGATGAATTTGAACCTCAAGCAGGTGTTCAGAGTGTAGGCACTGTGCAGGAAGCGGGTGATGGTATTGCCAGGGTTAACGGATTGTCCGATGTCCAGGCCCAGGAGCTGGTCCAATTTGAAAACGGCGTCTTGGGGACCGCGTTTAACCTTGAAAAAGATATCGTAGGTGTCATCATCATGGGGGAATATGATGAGATTGGTGAAGGCATGGAAGTACGTTCGACAAACCGGATCACTTCTGTTCCTGTCGGCGAGGGGTTAATTGGACGGGTTGTAAATGCGATTGGACAACCCATTGATGGAAAAGGCCCCATTCACCATACCGGTTACCGTCCTATCGAATGGATTGCACCCGGTGTTATTGACAGGAAAGATGTGGATCAGCCTATCCAAACAGGGATAAAAGCAATTGACTCAATGATCCCCATTGGCCGCGGTCAACGTGAGCTGATTATTGGAGACCGGCAAACGGGAAAAACCGCTATTGCCCTGGATACCATCATTAACCAAAAAGGCAAAGATGTCATCTGTATTTATGTCGCAATTGGCCAGAAAAAAGCAGGTATTGCCAGAACCGTAGCTATTCTGGAAGAATATGGGGCGATGGATCACACCATCGTTGTTTCCGCATCTGCAGAAGAGCCCAGCGCACTCCAATATATTGCTCCCTATGCCGGATGTGCGATGGGGGAAGAGTTTATGGAAAACGGCCGCGATGCGCTGATCGTTTATGACGATCTATCCAAACATGCCTGGTCGTACCGAGAGCTCTCCTTGCTGCTCAGGCGTCCTCCTGGACGCGAAGCCTATCCTGGAGACTTGTTTTATCTCCACTCCAGGCTGCTTGAGCGAGCTGCTCGCATGGCGGATCAATTTGTCATTGTTCCCGGTGATTTTAAGGAAGAGCAGGCAGCTATTAAGGACTCGGTTAACAAAAAAGTATATAACGGCCCATTAGCTAAAACAGATGCGGAAAAGGATCTGGAATCCGGATCCTCAACAAAAGTAGTAAAAGTAAAAGGTACAGGAGGTTCATTAACTGCACTCCCTATCATTGAAACTCTGTTGGGTGATGTGTCTGCTTATGTTCCCACCAATGTAATCTCCATTACAGATGGTCAGATTTACCTGGAAAACGAACTTTTTTATTCCGGTATTCGACCGGCTATTAATGCGGGAATATCGGTATCCCGGGTTGGTGGTGATGCTCAATTAAAAGCCATGAAGCAGGTAGCCGGCCAGCTGAGGTTAGAGATGGCTGCCTTCCGCGAACTGGCAGCTTTCGCTCAATTTGGCTCCGACCTGGATAAAGCCACCCAGGCGAGATTGGATCGAGGTCGCCGGTTGAGAGAAATCTTAAAACAACCTCAATTTTCTCCTGTGCCAATTGCTAATCAGATTATAGTGATCTATGCCACCACGCATGGTTATGCGGATGAGATCGACTTGACCAAGATGGCTGATTGGGAAAATGAACTGGTTCGTTTTATGGAATCAAGTCATCCTGATCTGATAAAAGCTTTGTTAACTAAAAAAGAGCTGACTGAGAAAATTGAAAAACAACTCATAACAGCTTTAGAGTCGTTTTCATAGACGGTTTGAAAATACCAGCTTATTTTGAAATATACGGCAGGCAGTAAATCAAATGGCAAATGCTAGAGAAGTCAAACAACGAATAAAAAGCGTAAAGAATATTTCTCAAGTAACCCGTGCTCTTCAAGCTGTCAGCGCGAGCAAAGTTCGTAAAGCCATAGATCAGTTAGAGGATACCCGGCCGTACTCTGTTAAAGCCTGGCAGGTTCTTCAGCATATTGCCAAACAGCCAGATCGATCGTCTTTGCATCCCATGCTGGTAGAGCATTCCTCAATCAAGCGTATTATCGCAATTGTAATTAGCGGCGATAGAGGTTTAGCCGGAGCCTATAATTCTAATTTGATACGGGAAGTTGTAACCTGGTCTAAATCAATCGAGGTCCCGGTTAAGTATATTACAGTTGGTAAAAGAGGACGGGATCTTCTGCTTCGCAGGGGAAAGGAAATCATGGCGGAGTTCAGCAACTTACCCACAGAGCCGTCATATAACGATATTTCGCCAGTAGGAAGAATAGCAGTCGACACATTTCTGAGAGACGAGGTTGATGAAGTTTATTTGATTTACACACAATTCGTCAATCGCATGAATCACCAGCCGGTAGTGAAAAAACTACTGCCGCTGGAAACTGATCAAGATGAAAGAGTAAAGATTTTTAATGAGACTGGACCATTGGTTGGAGGGTATATATTTGAACCGGACCAAAAATCGATCATTGAAGAGATAATCCCGCGTTTTACTATCCTGCAGGTATTTCATGCTGTGATTGAATCCCTGGCAAGCGAGCATTCAGCCCGGATGGTAGCGATGAAAAATGCCACTGACAATGCAACTGCTCTGGCCGATGCATTGCAATTGGAATACAACAAAGCCCGCCAGCAGGCGATAACAAATGAAATGTTGGATATTGTCGGGGGAGCAGAAGCAATCTCCGAATAAGGGGAGATAAAACCTGGTGTACTCGGATTAAGAATTTAGCTGAAAGATATATATTTTGGAGGGTGTAATGACAGAAGGGACCGGACAAATCATCGAGATCAAAGGTGGAGTGATTGACGCTGAATTCCCGGTAAAGGATTTGCCGAATATTTATGAGGCGTTAATCGTAAAAATCGAAGACGGAGAAGATCTGGTCTTGGAAGTTGAAAATCACCTCGGGTCAGGAGAAGTCCGTTGTGTTGCCATGGGTCCGACTCCCGGTCTTCGTCGGGGGATGCCAGTATTAGCGACCGGTGCGCCAATCCAGGTGCCGGTAGGTGATAAAGTTTTAGGTCGAGTATTAAATGTACTTGGCCAGCCGATAGATGGAGGGGGAGAAGTAAAAGCGGACGAGTATTATCCCATTCACCGCCAGGCTCCGCGATTTGAAGAGCAATCAACAGAGGTTGAAGTTTTTGAAACTGGAATCAAAGCCATTGACCTGGTTGCCCCTTTTACAAAAGGCGGGAAGACTGGAGTGTTTGGTGGAGCTGGTGTGGGGAAGACGCTTATTATTATGGAATTAATCCGTTCGGTTGCGACCGAACACGAAGGCAATTCGGTGTTTGCCGGTGTAGGCGAGAGAACCCGGGAAGGGACCCAGCTGTATCGGGAAATGCTGGAGTCCGGCGTGATGAAAGATACAGTCATGGTTTTTGGGCAGATGAATGAACCCCCTGGAGTTCGGCTTCGTGTAGCCCTTACAGGATTAGCCATGGCAGAAAAATTCCGGGATGAAGGGAAGGATGTATTGATGTTTATTGACAATATATTCCGCTTCAGCCTGGCAGGCGCAGAAGTTTCAGCCTTGTTAGGGCGTATGCCGTCTGCTGTAGGATACCAACCGACCCTGGCAACGGAAATGGGAAATTTGCAGGAGCGGATTGCCAGTACAAAAACCGGCTCAATCACATCAATGCAGGCCATTTATGTGCCAGCTGATGATTATTCTGATCCGGCACCGGTTGCCACTTTTACTCATCTGGATGCGACCATTGCGCTTGAGCGCTCCATTGCCGAAAAGGGCATTTATCCAGCTGTAGATCCACTGACCTCAACTTCCCGGATACTGGATCCCAATATTGTGGGACAGGAGCACTACGAAACCACCCGGCGGGTGCAGGAAGTACTCCAAAAATACAAAGATCTGCAGGATATTATTGCCATTCTGGGTATGGATGAACTCAGCGAGGATGATAAAATCGCGGTTTCAAGAGCCAGAAAAATTGAACGATTCTTCTCCCAGCCAATGTTTGTGGCAGAACAGTTTACAAATTTGCCGGGCAAGTACGTTCCGCTTAAGGAAACAATTCGTGGTTTTAAAGAGATACTGGAAGGAAAGCATGATGATTTGCCAGAGGATGCCTTCCTGCTGGTGGGAACTATTGATGATGCAATTGAAAAAGCCGAAAAAAGTACTTCTGTCTAGGATCGGGAGCGAATCATATGCCTATCCGGTGTGAAATTGTATCCCAGGATCGATTGGTTTTTGAAGGTGAAGCAGATATTGTGATCGTTCCTGGATCGTTAGGCGAAATGGGTATCATGCCCGGACATGCGCCGCTTCTTTCGACCCTGGAGTTGGGCGTAATCCGAGTCAAAAGTGGCGAGCTGGAAGATGTTTTTACAGTCACTGGTGGTTTCATTGAAGTTCAACCAGATATTGTCACAATTATGGCAGATGCGGCAGAAAACGTTGAAGACATCGACGTCAAGAGAGCGGAAGAAGCTATGGAACGTGCAAATCAGCTTCTTAAGAAAGATCTATCCGTTGACCCGGATACATATCTTCGAATTGAAGCAGCTTTGAAGCGGTCAACATTAAGATTAAAAACAGTAGCGCAGTACAGAAAACGCGGACAACGGTCCCGACCCCCTGGGATGGGGACCTCAGAATAGGATTATTATGGCGTTATTTTCGCAAGAATTCGGAATCGATTTAGGCACATACTATACAATGATTGCAGAAGAGGGGGTTTTATTAGAACGTGAACCTACCGTGGTTGCCATCGCGATTGACGAACAAAAAATTGTTGAAATAGGACAATCTGCCA
>CBDVDO010000140.1:0-4946 GCA_965372765.1 uncultured Anaerolineales bacterium | reverse complement strand
CCTGAGCTGTATTATAATCCCAGCCGTTAGCTTATTAATAAATAAACCACCTTATGAAATTTTAGAATCTGTATACAAATAATAAATTGATAAAACGACTGCGTCGTATTGAAGGTCAGATACGCGGAATTCAAACAATGCTGGAAGAAGAACGGGACTGCCGAGAAATCATGCAGCAGCTTTCAGCCGCATCGTCAGCAATTAAATCCACCAGCAGAACATTCTTCCATAATTACGGGACTATGTGTTTAGCGGAAATGGACGGAGTGATAGGTTCCGATAAAAATACAGATCAGAAAGTTCGCAATGAGAAAATTCTTCAAGAAATGATCGCGTTATTAGACAAAACCCCATAACCACAGAATTAATAGCACAATATTTTACTTTCCCGCATAGTCAAATAGCATATTTTGCGATGTTTGACAGGATCAACATGCCTGACTTTTACGGGGCTGCTTTATTGGGACAACTCCTTTTTTATGAAGATGAATCAAAGGCGAGATTTGTTATTTGTTCCGGTGACTGGAATTCGTCTTCTATTTCTTCACATTGGCACTGGTTCCCCTCTGAACAATCCCCGCAGCAATAAATGAGATCATCTATTGACACTGGTTCCCAGCGAATCTCTATGCCGCAACCATCACACCAGAAAGTATCTTTGTAACGAACCATCTGACACCTCCTTCGGAAGGGGTCCTTCCGAGCTGCATGGGTTTATAAAATAATAATATCCTGAGGTATCACGAGCCCGATGAAAGGACAGAAAAAGTACTCGCCTGATTTCACTATAACAAATATAAGAGTGAATTTCAAGATTTGGTTTTTTGCTGGAATTAGATGTTCAGCCATCGGCTGGCAGCTTCCGGTAGTTCTGCTAAAGAACCAGTTTGGATTGTGCAGTCTGGCAGGGAACTCAGGAATAATGAGCCGTATTTTTTATTGATCAGCCTGTTATCAAAAACAGCGACGACACCAACATCCTGCTTGGAACGAATTAATCTGCCGAAACCCTGCCGGAAGCTGAGAATTGCTTCTGGCAGCATGTATTCCTGAAAAGATTCCTGATAGGTTTCTGCTCGGGCTGCAACGATAGGATCAGAAGGTACCTGAAAGGGTAATTTTGCGATTACCAGAACAGATAAATCCTGGCCAGGGATATCAACACCTTCCCAGAAGGCGCGGGTTCCCAGTAAAACCGCTTGTTCAGCCTGCCGGAAGCTTTTCAGCAATGTGTGTGGCGAGGGTCCACTTCCCTGTTCGTAGACAATAATACCTTCCTGAGCGAGGGGGCCGGTGATGGCTTCTGAGGTTTTTCGCAGCTGACTGTACGAGGTAAATAAAACCAGCGTTCGACCACCGATAGCTTTACAAAGGTCAATTAATCCCCGATTGATGTTTAATTGGTGTCCCCGAATGTCAGATGGGTCAGGGATATCATCAACCAGATAAAGAAGGGCCGCGTTTTGATAATCGAACGGTGAGCCAAGGGCCAGTTCTTCCGCATCATCAGCTTGCAAGCGGCTGCGGACATAATCAAAACTACCAGCTGTAGTTAACGTAGCGGAGGTCAATACAACAGCTCTTTTTTCAAACCAGATATATCGCTCCATCAGGCTGCCAATATGCAGCGGAGCAGCCTGGATCGCTACGGCAGGCCTTTGCGGGTGGCTCTCGACCCAGTAAATCATATTTGGATCTGGTTCAAAAACCAGGTCATCTACATTTTCATACGTTTCGTATAGTTCTCGGGAAGCCTCTCTCAGATCATTAAGAATGGACTCGTATTGTTTCTCGTCTGATTGATCAGCTTGCAGTATCTCGCTAATACCTTCCCATAGCTTTTGGATATCTTCAAGCAATCCGTGGAGCGATTGACGGGCTTGGTCCCAGGCAGATTCTATCTCCTCCCAATCGGGCTGTAATCTTGTTGAGCTTTGAATTCTAACTTGCTGGGTATAGCGTCCAACCGATTTACCGCCCCGATTCCGCTCTAGGAATGTATTTATGGCTCGAAAGAATTCATCCATCCGGCTTTCTGTTTTGAAGGAGCGGTCAATAATATTTTGAATTATTTGATTTAATGCCCCGTAATCACTTGGCGAGAGAGTATTTTGTCCCAGAGAGATTATCCAACTTAATACACCTTTTTTTTGATCGCCCAGGGTTTTCAAGGATCGCCGCAGATTGGATTGGGATGTGTAGAAACTGAGTGCGTTAGTTGTCGCACTCTCAAGGTGGTGGGCTTCATCAATTACCAGTGTGTCGTATTCTGGCAGGACCCTGTTGCCGGTTGCCACATCTGCTAACAGCAGGGCATGATTCACCACAATAAGATGTGAGCTGTGGGCTGCCTGCCGGGCTCTGTAAAATGGGCAGCGTCCTCCAGTTCTCTTCAGGCACCCTTCAGTTGAACAATCTTCATGTTCGGCGGAAATCCGGTTCCAAATTCGGCGCTCTTGGGGTCCGTTTAGATTGATTTCACCCCGGTCACCCGAGAGACTGGTTTCCAGCCAAACTAATATCTTACCCAGTACTCGCATCTCATCCGCAGACTTTGGTTTGCTTTTCCGAAGGGACTCAAGATGATGGGGGCATAAATAATTAGATCTGCCTTTTAAAACAGAGGCCTTGCATTTCAAGTCCAGCGTTTCCAAAAGCAAAGGGATGTCTTTTGTGATCAGCTGATCCTGAAGATTGATTGTATTTGTAGAGATAACCACACGCTGCTGGTTTTTGACGGCCCATAAAGCAGATGGAATTAAATACGCCAGAGATTTCCCGATACCGGTTCCTGCCTCAATCAGGTAATGGCGGCCTTCTGAAATAGCCCTGGCAGCTGCCTTTAGCATTTCAATTTGTTCTGAGCGATGCTCGTATTCGGGGAATAATTTATGGAATGGACCTCCTGGTTCAAGAATTGAAGACACTTCTTCCATATCCAATCCTTTGAGCTGGGGATTGGGCTGCAGCGGAGCTACTTCTTGAGGAGGGGATTTGCTCAGCAGTGGATTCTGGTATTCCAGGGTATCTCTGGGTTGGCTGCTGGATTGTTTTTCCTGGAGAGCCCATAAAAAGGGGAGATATCCATCCCAGGTAATATTTTTCCCCAAACGGGTAATTTCAGACAACAAATTAAGAGGTAGGTCCAGAATTAGCTGGTACATAAGATGATATATAGCTTGAGTAACCCTGGTATCATCAAGCGCCCGGTGAGTCGCCTTCATGGGAACCATAAGCGACTGTCCTAAAGCCCGTAAGTTGTATCGCCCTTCAGAAGGCAAAACTACGGATGCCATTTCATAAGTGTCGATGGCTTTGTTCTGTTTAAGTACCCCCTGTTTTTTCAGGAAAGAGAGGTCGAATTTGACATTATGCCCCACAACCGGCGCGTCTTTGGTAAACTCAGCCAACTGGGCAATGACTTCTTCAACCGGAGGAGCTCCACGTACCATAGCGTCTGTGATTCCTGTCAGTTGGGTGATAAATGGAGGGATGTTTTTTCCAGGATTTATTAAAGAGTTAAATTCTTCTTCAATTTTAGAACCGGAAAAACGTACTGCTCCAATTTCAATGATTCTGTCATTTTTAGAGTCAAGTCCGGTAGTTTCAATGTCCAGCGCATCCATTGTGTTTTTCATAATGATTCAGGTAGTATCCCTGCAATTAAATTTTTGAAAATGAAGCAGAATTTAAGCTTAGTGGTGCAAAACAGATTTAATCTTAATCCTTTAGGTTTGACCAAATGCGTGAAGGATACGGGTAATATGCTTTGCGCCCTTGAGATATAAATCAATTCTGATGTTTTCGTCCGGAGCATGAGCATTACCCCCAGGGTAACCAATGCCTGTTGTGACAACGGGCAATTTTAATGTCTTCACAAAGGCATGGTTCGGGCCGGATCCTCCTACCATTGGCACAAGCTGCATGATTTCCCCAAAAGCATCTGCGGATGTCTCAACTACCAGCTTAACAAAAGGATGATCCGGGTCTGTTCGGGCAGCTGGTCCTCCCCCTAAAAATTCGATTTCTACATCTGGGAATCCTTCCCGATCGAGATGCTCCCGTAATTGCTTTAATACCTGTTTGGGTGTTTGATTTGGTACCAATCTGAAATCAACTTTTGCCGATGCTTTGGCGGGTAGAACAGTTTTTGATCCAGGACCCTGGTATCCAGAAGTTAAACCGCAAATTGTACAGGTTGGTTCAAACACACTTGCGACCCTCAGTTCAGTTTCATTTTTATAATCTTTGAGGAACTTGTCGATACCATAACGGGATTGGTACTCCTCCCTGACGGGCGGGAGTTCTGACAGCATTTGAATATCTCTCTCAGAAGGGGGCAGTATTGAGTCATAAAAACCTGGCAACCGGATATGTTCTTCTTGATCCTTGAGGGTGCTCAAGGCCCAATTCAAGCGCCAGGCAGCATTGGGGAATAAAGACCCTCCAAGCCCTGAATGAACATCCATTGCCGCAGTTTGAACGGATAATTCAACGTAACATATTCCCCTTAAGCCCAGGTATTGCATGGGTATATCACGGTGATCCACTCCTCCAAATTCCCAGATACAGGCATCGGCAGCCAGTATTTCCTGGTGGGTCTCAACGAAGTGGGGAAGGTGAACGCTGCCGATTTCCTCTTCTCCTTCAAGGATGAATTTAACGTTGCAGGGCAGATCTCCATAAACATTAAGCAGAGCGTCAATTGCAAGTAATCTGCTTGTAAAATGACCCTTATCATCGCTTATCCCTCGACCAAAAATTTTACCCCCTCGTTCCTCTGGTTCAAATGGGGGAGAAGTCCACAAATCAAATGGTTCCGCGGGCTGAACGTCATAGTGGTTATAGATCAAGAGGGTTTTATCGCTGGTTCCTTGTCTATGAGCTACCACTACTGGATATCCCTCAGTTTCGTACAAATCTGCTTCAAATCCTCTGGCTTTCAG
>CBDVDO010000139.1:0-4976 GCA_965372765.1 uncultured Anaerolineales bacterium | reverse complement strand
TTGCCTTTTTACTTACCGATGATAATAACCCGTTGCAGAGGGAACAGCGTGAATATGGTACAGCCAATTGTGACAAATCAAACCGCCTTACAATTTCACGAATCTGTTCCTTGGGATCATTTTCCCTGACAAGATATCCCCGGGTCACAATTTTTCTCTTTAACAAACCACGATCTCTGGTTAACAATATTCGTATTTCTTCCGAAGATAGTTCTGCCAGTTCATCGTCCTGGAAATCATTCCGGTAAAGAGTGTCGAAACCCAACAATCGCAGATAACTTGCCAACTTTCCCAAATGAATATCAACGACAAAACGTGGAATTCGGAGAGGTTCCTGCCGGACCTTGGAAATAGATCGGATATCAAGACTCTCAAACATTGGATACACGCTGATATACTCACCAACCCGGATCTTATAACCAAAATCAACAGATTTACCATTTACGAGCAGCAAGTCAACTTCAGTGTGCGGTACTCCGAGCATCTCAACTATATGCTTAACTGTTTCGTGACCCGCCACTTCTACCAGAACAGGGATCTGTTGATTATTAACAGACAGGAAGTCCCTTAACTCCGAATAAAAACGAATATATGCGTGACCCATAAGTCAGGGGGTAATTATGACTTTACCCGGTTTTCCCCTAGCTCCTTCTATAAATATTCTCGCAGGTAAAAATTGCTGAATTATTTCTGCATTCGTTATCAAATGAAGAGTTATCTTCGGGGTTTGTATACTTGACTGTCCGTTGGCAAAACTCAGTGGGATCAGCAGCTGATCAGGCAAATAAAGGTCAACGCAACCCGGTGAGATCAAATATTCTTCTACTTGTTTTACAAGTTCATCCGCTACAATTTCTGCCCGTTTCCCCTTTTCTCCCAAAGAGGTAAAACAAGCTGTCGTTTTTTCAAACTCCAAGAGAACAGTCAGGAATGTCCCTTTGCCCTGGCCTGGTAATACCGCAGACCGAATATCGTTTAGAGGATAGGAAGAGCCCAGCCTACTGACAAAACGCAGCCGCTGTCGATTGGGGATATCCCTGGGGAGATTAGAAGCTGCCGAGATACCCCGGATTTGGATTAATTTACTTCTCGCAGTCATTTGAAGAGGTTTTATGGATTCAGCTGGTAATACAGCACAACTCAATCGCCCTCCACCGGCTGGATAAAATCCACATTTGTGCAGCTCAACCTTTCCCGGATACCCGATCCGCTCCATCCAGGGGAGCCAGTGCCACTCCAAATAATGATAAGGAGGACTCCAGGGAACATGAGTCCCCCCAATTATTGAAACATGGGACGCTCTTGAGGCAGACGATAATGGCATAAAAATCGTCTGCATCACCAGTGTTGTTGAACCAGCTGTTGGTATTTTAAAATTATATTTTCCGGGCTTGACCTCTCCCGGAACAAATAACACTTCCTGACTGCCAGGAAAATCCCCCTCAACCTGAGCATTAGAAATCTCAGCAGCTGCCTTTAATGCGGTCAGATGTTGCTGTTTTAATCCCGGAGAAGACCGTTTCGAACGAATATTGTATATCCGGAGTGCTTTTTTTGTAATCAGTGACAGGGTTAATGAAGTTCTTAAGATCTGCCCTCCACCTTCTCCTACAGACCCATCAATAACAATTTTATTCATTCAAGAATTTCTGATATATTTTCGGTTTTCTATCTTGCATGACCGGCATCCACCGCCGGATCTTTTTTACTTCTTTCAAATCGACTACTGCTGAAAGTAGTTCTTCCTCTTCTCCTCCCTCGACGAGACATACACCCATGGGGTTAATCACCGCGCTGTAACCACCTAATTTTTCCCCTTGGCTCACACCTGTTTTATTCACCGCGGCAATAAAACATTGGTTTTCTATCGCCCTGGCCTGGAGCAATTGCCGCCAATGAGCTATTCTCCGTTGAGCCCATTCAGCGACCACCAGGATTAACGCAGCACCGCTAACACCATAAGCCCGGAACATCTCCGGAAATCGCAAATCATAACAAGTTGCCATGCCTATCTTACCCCAATCTGTCTCTGCCATCACTAAACGATCTCCTGCTTTAAAATATTGTTCCTCGTTCAGCATTCGAAATAAGTGAATTTTCCGATATGAATTAATCATTGCCCCACTCTGATCATAAAGGACAAACGTGTTGTAAAATGAGTCATTGTCTTGTTCGATGAGTGATCCGCCGATTGTGATTTTATGATCTTCAGCCAAAGATCTCATCCTGGCAAAATCGCCCTCATGGAGGGGAGCTGCGTAGGTTTGACAGTTTTTCAGGTCATACCCGCTAGCCCATAATTCGGGCAGCAGAATCATGTCCACTCCCTGATTTGCCGCCTTACCTACCCAATCATGCACTTTTCGATAGTTCTTTTCAGGTTCCCCCAAGGTCAAAGCCATCTGCGCCAAGGCAATATTTATGCTCATCTAGTATACCTTTTAGAAAATGTTTTCTGTACAGCACTTAGGGAGTGGTAGGACGCGCAGGATCAGTAATCCAGTCGCTCCAGGATCCCGCATACAACCTGGGCATAACAAATCCAGCCTTAAGCATAGCAATGATATTGTGAACGGCTGTGACACCAGAACCGCAATATACTACCGTTTTTTCAGGGGGAAAATCACCCAACAGGTTTCTAAACCTGTCTACTAGCTTGTCGTCCGGTAGGAAATAACCATCCTCGTCCAGATTTTCCGAGAAAGGAGCAGATACTGCCCCGGGTATATGTCCTGCGACCGGATCCGTGTTTTCCTCTATAGCCCAATACCTTTCTGGTGAGCGGGCATCAATCAACAAATATTCGGGGTCCATCCGGATCTTCTCCACGAACGTGGCATCTACCAACAATTCTGGATGAATCTCAGGCGCGAATTGAGTCCTTACTTGTTCCGGTTCCCGAGTCTCCTGACCCTTTCCGCCCTCAACCCAAGCATTCCATCCACCATCAAGGACAGCGACGTGATCATGTCCCAACCAACGTAGAAGCCACCATAATCTTGCCGCAAAAGCGCCTCCCATATTATCATAGGCGACAACCTGGGTTTGCTGGCTTATCCCCCATGCCGAGAATTTTTCAGCAATATCTTGAATATCCGGCAGTGGATGGCGTCCAGTTTTTCCAGCAATGATAACCCCGGACAAATCACGATTCAGGTGAGCGTATGCCGCTCCGGAGATATGTCCTTCCAGGTAATCTTGATAACCTTGATCAGGCTCCTGCAAATAAAATCTGCAATCAATAAATCTCCAGTCCGGATCATTCAGGTGCTTCGAACTCTCTTCTGCAGATAGAATCGTATCGTATTTCATTAGATATTCCATTTTTTTTAAAAATTGATCAGGAAAAAGAAATTCCTGTTTCCAGCAAAATATTATTTCTGTCGATAGAGTTCGTTTTCATCCAGATATTGATATACTTCCGGATCTAAAAGATGTCTAACCGGGGCGTTAATCCTGATTCTCTCTCGGATAAAACTGGAGGAAATTTGCAGCATCGTGTCGGACAGATAATAAATTTTTTCTCTCAAACCGGGGAGAGAACTCTCTATCTTGGTCAAATCTGAGTTAATATGAGGTCGGAGAGCAACCGCAAGTTGATCTACGTTGTCCAGAAATCTAGTTGGCTTGTACCATTCTGGCAGATCAAACAAAGAATCCTCTCCTATCAAGTACACCAACTTTGAGTTGGGATTCTCAGCCCGAAGTATTTTCACAGTATCTGCGGCATAATGAGGAGGATCTCTTTTCAAGTCCACCAGGGAAATTTCAAAACCAGGATGTTTGTCTACTACCAGTTTCAGCATTTCCAGCCTGACTTCAACCGGGGTAATCGGTAAATTATTTTTATGAGGAGGGAAAGGGGTTAATATCCACTGAAGAGAATCCAGCTCCAGCTGGTAAAAAGCTTCCGCCGCCAGGATAGCATGTCCCAAATGTGGCGGATCAAAAGTACCGCCAAAATACCCAATTTTCATCTGCGCCTTATTCCTCCCACTCCAGCTCATGGTCACCGATAAAAACTATGTCCCCGGTTACAACGCCGGCTTCCTTCAAGGCCTTGTCCACTCCCATCGCTTCCAGGATTCGATGAAACCTGCGTATGGATTGGAAATGCTCCCAATAGGTCATCGCAGCAGCTCTTTCAATAGCCTCCCCGGTAATCCGCCATCCCCGGTCAGTTTTCAAGATAACATAGTTCTGCGGGTCTTTTTCAAATCGGTACACAGGAAATTCATCTTCATCAACCGCGGTTTTGTATTCATAAACAGGTGTCTCTTTCAATAATTGTGCCGCCCGATAGAGCACAGGCATGATCCCCTGCTGGGCAATAGCAGAAATCGAAAATACATCCTGGTAGCCTTTTTCCAACAGCTGAGATTTTACCTGGGGCCATTTCTTTTCTACATCTGGCAGATCCATTTTATTCAGGACTATAATCTGCGGTTTGTCCCCCAAAGCTGGATCAAATAATGCCAGCTCAGAGTTTATTTGAGCGAAATCGATAATGGGTTCTTCAGAAAGACCATCAAGAAGATGAATCAGCACTCGCGTGCGTTGGATATGTCTCAAAAAATCGTGACCTAATCCCTCACCTCTGTGAGCTCCTTCGATTAATCCTGGAATATCTGCCAGGACGAGTTGAGTGTCATTATCCAGCTCCGCCACACCAAGGTTTGGCTGCAGTGTTGTGAAGGGATAGGGAGCAATCTTAGGCTTTGCGTTGCTAACAACTGAAAGCATTGTTGATTTCCCGGCATTCGGAACACCGATGATGCCAATATCCGCGATTAACTTTAATTCCAACCGGAGCTTTTTTTCTTCTGGGGGTTCTCCTTTTTCGGCAATTCTGGGCGCTTTATTCTTGGATGTTTTAAACCTGGTATTCCCTCTGCCGCCGCGTCCTCCTTTACAAACCTGGAGCTGCTGGCCCTGGTCAATAAGGTCACCCATTAAGCTGCCGTCAGATTCATCAA
>CBDVDO010000138.1:0-4979 GCA_965372765.1 uncultured Anaerolineales bacterium | reverse complement strand
AAAAAGGCAGCAGCAATGAGGGGCTGGTCCTTGAACTGGTGGAGGAAGCGCGCCGCATCAGCAGGCCGCGGGCAATGTATACCGTTACCGGTATCGAAAAAAGAGATGCTACTGGCCTTGTCCTGGGGGGTATCCGGATGGAAAGCCGGGTCATGCGCGTAAACCTGAGTGATGTCCAGCGTGTGTTTCCTTATCTAACAACCAGCGGCAGAGAGATGTTCGAATGGACCCAGGCCAAGGACGATCTCCTGGAAAAATATTACGCGGAAGAGATCAGCCAGATGGCGCTCCAGGCAGCCGGGGAGACGCTGCTCTCCCATCTAAAAGAAACCTACCAGCTGGGTAAAACCGCCTCGATGAACCCTGGCTCGCTGGAAGATTGGCCAATCACTGCCCAGACCTCCTTATTCAAATTACTGGGAAACCCAGAGGGAGCCATTGGCGTCAAACTGCTTGATAGCATGTTGATGATTCCAAACCAGACGGTATCCGGCATTCGTTTTGCTTCCGACAGCGACTTTTCAAACTGTGAACTTTGCCCGAGGGAAAATTGTTCTCACCGGCGGGATCTGTACGATCAGGATCTTTTAAATTCAAAATATCAATAAGGGGATTAGTCCCGGGGAAAAGGAGGCATTCTTTCCCCCTACTCTGGCTGGCTTTAGTATTTCAGATAGATTTTAAATATTCTGCTGTCAAGCTCGCAACCCGGTCGGGAAGTTCCAAGGACAACAAGTGTCCTGCTTCTGGCTGAGTATATGCCTGTCCATCCGGAAGCTTCTTTGTCATCCTCTGGACCACACTCGGCTTTAAGGTTTCTGAATTCTCACCGCGGAGCACCAGAACCGGACAGGTGACTTTGGGTAAATTCCTCCACACATAGGCGTCAGCCAGTCCACTGGTTTCATAGATTCTTGCTTCCCAGGCTGGGCTGTACTTCAGATTTACAGTTCCATCCGGATTATCACTTGCCAGGCCGGCAACATAATCCCGCAGCACAGGGTCAGATAATCCATTAAAGATGGGTTTGCCCCGGTAATTGGTAAACATAACCTCCCGGCTCGGGAAATTCACTTTTCGCCGCAGGGTACTGCGGATCAACGGATAAAACCTGCGCATCAGATTGAACGGCGCCTGTGCCCGCATGACGATTCCCTTCCAGGAAGGAAACAATACTGGTTCAATCAACACCAGCGCCCGGAATATATCCGGCCGTTCGATTGCGGCCATTAAAGTGGTCATCGCCCCGACGGAATGCCCCACCCCGATGACCTGATTAATTCCAATCTTTGAATGACCGGATAATCTCTGGTCGGATTCCAATTCCTGCAGAAAGTCCAGATAATCATCTCTGAAAAGCTTCCAGTCCTTCAGGCCATCAGGATTGGCCCCCGGCCAGAAAGGCCGCAGGGACAACGCCATCACCTGGAAATCATTTAAAAAAGGATTTAGGAAAGTTCGATAAGCTTCCGGGGGATATCCATTGGCATGGGCAAACAGGAACAAGGGGCCGTCACGGCTGAAGATCAGGGGTTCAATCATTCTCACCATCCAGGTCTGGATTTTCCCCAGATCTTCTTCGAAACCAACCCCGCCTTTCCCTGTTTGATCTGGATTCACGTTTTAACAGGAAGCCAAGGGCCAATAAACAAATCCCCCCGAAGAAGAAATATGCGTAATCCAAACCAAAAGAGGAGGAGGAAAAGAAAATCACAAGACAAATTAAACCGCTAAGCAGAGAAAAATTGCCCAATCTCTTTTTCATCTTTCAGACCAAAGGAATCCGGCAGGAATTTTTCTCCAGCCAGACTCATTCAACATAATCCTCCAGTTTGTACGACACATTTGGACTGCGCAGTTTTCGGAGCGCGGTTGCTTCAATCTGGCGAATCCGTTCCCGGGTAACATCAAAGTAAGCTCCCACTTCCTCCAGGGTATGGACCTTGCCATCCATAAGGCCAAATCGCAGCTCCAGAACCTGCCTCTCCCGAACGGAAAGGTTATCCAAAGCTTTCCCAAGGTGTTCGCGCATCATTTCTTGCGCTGTGGCTTCAATCGGGGAGGTGGCATCTTCATCATGGATAAAATCTTCCAGCTGATTATCATCCTCATCTCCAACCGGTCGATCCAATGACATGGGATCTTCCGCAGCCCTTAAATAGCGGTGGACTTTACTGGTGGCGTCTCTCCATTTATGGATCAAACTGAGGGGAAGGGAATCTTGCCTTCGGAGACAATCTTTGATCGCCTTATTATCCTCAGCAGATAAATAATCAGTTTCTAGGGCGATTTCTTTTAAGCTGGGCTCATGTTCCAATTCCTGGGTTAAACGCCGGCGGATCCTGAGCAGTTGAGTAACCGTTTCAAACACATGCACCGGGATCCGGATAGTCCGCGCCTGATCTGCAATCGAACGGCTGACAGACTGGCGAATCCACCATGTTGCATAAGTGCTGAATTTAAACCCCCGGGTAGGATCAAACTTGGAAACAGCCCGAAGCAGCCCAACATTGCCTTCCTGAATCAGGTCCAGGAATGAATTTCCCCGTCCGATATAATGCTTGGCAACACTGACAACCAGTTTGAGGTTGCGGCGGATTAGTGCCTGGTACGCTTCGTAATAACGGCTCCACAGGTCTTCAATCTCTACCTGGAGTTCATCCTCTGCTGGCAGCTTGTCTTTAAATTTCCTTAGGGTAGGTAATTTTTTGTTCTCCAGAAGCCAGGCTTTAAGCCATTCTGTAATCACTTCAGGGAAAGAATAAAATGACACAAAAAAGTGGAACACGTTGCGGGCAACGGTGCCCCATTCTTCATTTTCCCCCCACAATCCATTATCCAGGTAATTCCGGGTGTAGGAAGGCGGTTCCAGATACCAGGTTTCCCGCAGCATCTGGGCTTCCTCTATGATCGCATTCCAATCGGGACATTCCAACCGAAGCCGTTTCACATCTTCTCTGATACGGCGGTGTATAACCCGCAAATCATCATAAATTGCCAGGTAGATATCGCGATCTTTTGGCAGATTGTTATCAACCAACGGGGATTCTCTCTTTAATCGATCTATCCTTCGGGTTGATAACAAACGAGCGCCAAGCCAGAATTCCTGATGCACATCCAACAGGTCGATGGTCCCGATGTCGTTCAGATACATCTGAACAGGATCATCACGCATAGCAGCTCTGATGTTTGCACCTTCTGATTCTGGGAATGTATGTTTTTTCTGCATCGTGCCTCAAATCCTCGAAGAATTCAGTAATGAGCGGGATGTAAAAACATACTTGCCGTGAGCCTTACCTTTATTCAGGAATTAAAGGCGGCAGCCCGGCTGGTGTAGCGTTTCATTGCTTTATCTATTTTATGCTTTTCCTGTAAATAGCGGGTGACATTTTTCTGATATTCAACGGCTTTGTAGTCCCCATTTTCGTGATTGGTCTCCTGCAAGTACCGAAGATGATCGTTATTTTTCACTATCTGCCATTTTCTAAGGTTCAGGAATGCTCTCATTAAATCTTCAAGCACTTTATCAGCTTTCGGATCCAGGTTCTTGGTCCTGGCCAGCAGTTCGTCAACAATCCCCAGGAAATTTTCCGGTATATGACTGATCACATAATCCCGGGGTTCTTCTTCACTTTGCGTCAGGGCTTCTTTAATTAATCCGACCAGGATCTGGAAATCTGTGTTCTGGAAATCTTTTTCATCAAATCGGGTTAATCCTTCTTTCCCCAATTCGCGGTCCACTTTATAAACTAAATCCGGTTCCCGCAGCAGGATTCCCACACAGTGCGCTTCGTACAATTCTCCTGCACGCTGTCCCCTTTCCCGCAGAGTCGGGTCTTTTGCCGGGGGCAGTTCTGTCCTGGTTTTGAATGCCGGGCGCTTCTTACGCTCCGGACGGAAACTGAGTAAAGCGTGCTCATTAATCTCCAGCATCCGGGATAAACGCTGCAGGTAAGCATCCCGTTCAATGGAGTTGGGAAGATCGTCAATCAACGGCAGTACCTGTGAAGCGATGGCACTCTTCACTTTCGGGTCATCCAGCGCCTGATCTTTTCCCAGCGTATCCATCACATGAGCTACAATCGGCTGAGCCCTTTCAACCAGATTCCGCCATTCTTCCGGATCCCTGTTCACAACATCGTCGGGATCCATTCCTTCCGGCAGGGTCAAAACCCGGATATCAGCTTTTAATCTCGCTTCCTGGCGGAGTAATCCCCTGGTATTGAAAACCATATCGGTTGTGCGATCCAGGGTTTCCCGGGCAATATTTAATCCCCGCAGGGTGGCTTTCTGTCCTGCGGCATCGCTGTCCATGGCAATGATAAATCTGCCGGCATATCGTTTCAGAATCCCCAGCTGGTACTCGTTCAAAGCTGTCCCCATCTGGGCAACAATGTTCCTGAAACCGTGCTGGTAAGGGCCAATTACGCCCATATACCCTTCAACGATCACAACTTCATCAAGTTCCCGGATATTTTTCCGGGCTGAGTCCAGGCCGTAAAGCAATTTTCCTTTATCAAATATCTGGGTTTGGGGAGAATTCAGATACTTGGGCACATCCTCAGGATCAAGCACCCGGGCGCCAAACCCTGCCATTTTCCCACTCCGATTCCGGATGGGAATCATCAAGCGGTTCCTGAACCTGTCATAATTTCCCCCCTTGTCTCTTTCAGATACCAATCCCACATCCCGCAGTTCATCAACCGTATACCCTTTGTCTTGAAAATATATCAGGGCAGAATCCCAGGTATCCGGGGCATAACCCAATCCAAAGGTTTCTATTGTATCTGCTGTCAAACTTCGTTTTTCTAAATAAGACCCAGCGATCTTTCCTGCATCAGTATGAAGAAGATTGTGCTGGTAAAAAGACACTGCCTCTTCCAGCAAAGCCCGCAGTCTTTCATGTTCTTCTTGTTCTTCCACTGCTTCAGGAGTGAGGGGTTTCAGTTGGACACCGGCGCGGTCTGCCAGATGTTGAA
>CBDVDO010000137.1:0-5011 GCA_965372765.1 uncultured Anaerolineales bacterium | reverse complement strand
CAAATGGATATCCTGATCCTGGAAAAAATCCTTATCAATTCCCAATTTGTCAGCCTTGGATCGCACATAGGAAAGCGCTGCTTGGGCGGATTCTTTCATTACTTCACCGAGATATCCGGTAAGCTGGAAGTTGTTTTTACCAGGCATTGAGGTAGCTTCAACAAACAAAATCTCTCCCCCGGTGGAAGTCCAGGCCAAGCCAGTAGCCACTCCAGGCACTGAAGTACGATTGGCTATTTCCTCATCTCCATAATATCTTGCCCGGCCTAGATATTCCTCAACTTCCTTGACACCGATTTTGATACCCTCAACTTTTCCTTCTGCGATCTGGGTAACTACTTTCCTGCACAGAGATCCGATTTCCCGTTCCAGATTCCGGACACCGGATTCCCGGGTATAAGATCGGATGATCTTCTGAAGTGCTGGATCGGTGAAGGAAATTTCCTCAGATCTTAGCCCATTCTCTTTAATCTGACGCGGAATCAGGTACCCTTTAGCAATCGATTTCTTTTCCCTATCTGTGTAACCGGATAATTTAATAATTTCCATCCGGTCCCGCAGCGGGGAAGGGATTGGTTCTAATAAATTTGCCGTGGTAATGAACATCACCTTCGAAAGGTCATAGGCTACCTCCAGATAATGATCTCTAAACTCACTGTTTTGTTCCGGATCCAGAACTTCCAGCAAAGCAGAAGTTGGATCACCTCGGTAATCCCGTCCTAATTTATCAATTTCATCCAGCATAAAGACAGGATTGTTTTTCCCTACCCGGCGGAGAGCCTGCAGAACCCTACCCGGCATGGCACCGATGTAAGTACGCCGGTGTCCGCGAATTTCCGCTTCATCCCGGACTCCGCCCAGGGAAATGCGGATAAATTTCCGATCCAATGACCGGGCAATCGATCGCCCCAACGAGGTTTTCCCTACCCCGGGAGGACCCACGAAACACAAAATTACTCCTTCCCGGATTTTGCGGATATCATCCTCGTAGGTTTCTTCAATCTCGCCTTCCCGTTCTTTACGAAGTTTCCTGACGGCGAGGAATTCCAGGATTCTCTCCTTCACATCCTCCAATCCGTAATGATCTTCATCCAAAATCGTCCTGGCGCGGGAAATATCCAGGTTATCGTCCGTCATTTTCGACCAGGGTAAAGAAACCATCCAATCCAGATAGGTCCGGATCACACCATACTCAGCTGCCGCTGAAGGCAAATGGGATAAGCGGTCTAATTCCCTTTTAGCCTGTTTTTCGCTTTCCTCCGGCATGGCGGCTTCATTAATCTGCTTCCGGAATTCTTCAACTTCTGCCGTTTGATCGTCCGCTTCCCCCAATTCTGACTGAATGGCTTTTATCTGCTCCCTAAGGAAGTACTCCCGCTGGACTTTTTCAATTTCGGACCGGGCCTGGTTCTGAATACGCTGTCCGATTTCAAGCATTTCTAATTCCCGGGTCAGGAAATTCACCAATTTACGCAGTTTTTCCGAGACGGAATTTAATTCCAGCAGCTCCTGGGCTTCGAATAGTTCCAGGCGCTGAAAATTCGCTACCGTGTAGACAACCTGCAGGGGGTCATCCAGGGAAATAACCGCATCAACTAATTCCTGGGGTACAGAAGGCACCAGATTGGTGATCTCAGCAAATTGATCCCGGGCCTGGCGCGTCAGGGCGTCTACTTCCAGATCATGCTCAACTTTCACCGGGGATAACTTAATTTTTGCTTTAAGATAAGGTTCTTCTTCAACAAATTTCTTGATTTCAAAGCGGGTAATACCCTGGACCAGCAAGCGGATGGTGCCGTCCGGTGCTCTGAATAGACGGTGGACTGAGGCAACCGTTCCCACCCGGTAAAGGTCTTCTGGACCGGGATGTTCATTCTGGGGATCCTTGGAAGTAACCAAACCGATCAAACGGTCATCCGCGGAGAGTACGTCATCAACTAATCGGATGGATCGGGGCTGACCGATGGATAAAGGAACTGCTGTTTCCGGGTAAACCACCAATCCCCGCAAAGGTAAAATGGGGAGTTGGGAAGGGATTCGCCCAATCAGGTCTTCCTGTTTTAACTCTTCGCTTTCTTCATCGTCCACATCGGAGATATTTGAGACCACAGATCCCAGGAAAATATCCTCCAGGGAAAGATCCTCTCGATTCACCCAGTCTAATAATTCTAAAATATCCATACTCCAACGCGATAGTGGCATAAACCCTTAATCCTTGATCTCTACACGACGAGGTTTTTGTTTTGGAAGGATCAATTCCAGAAATCCATCCTCGTAAACTGCGGTCACTTGTTCAGCAATCACCGGAGATGATAGTTCTACCCCATTGCGGAATTCCCCAAAACCAATTTCCATTTGATGATAAAAACCAGTTTCACTCAAGCTGCGACGCCGCCCTTCAATTAATAACAATTGTTTGTCCAGTGTGATAAAAAATTCACCCTTTCTCATTCCTGCAGCTTCTACCCGGACAGTAAACTGATCGTCAGTTTCGTAAACATCAGTTGGCGGGCACCAGTTGTGAGATCCTGCGACAACTTGCCATACTGACCGTCCTGCTCGCAGCTGATGAAATGTAAGGGAATCCGCTTTAAGCGGTTTAATCCGTATGATTACATCCGTCATCAATTCCTTCCTAATATCCGACCAGAGGAAGTGCTCTACAGGTTAATTTTAACACAGAGTAGGTCCTTACCTGGACGAGTGAAGCGATTATATATGAGATTAACACTTTAGACACTAAAAATCTATTAGAATGTGTAACAACACATAATGTTAGTAACTAACCTTAAAGAACAGTATTTTTAATAAAAATTACCGGTTGTAATAAATGAGGAGAAAAATATGTTTTCAAAAAAAGTACACCAGGCAATGAACGACCAAATTCATCATGAGATTGAGTCTGCCTATATCTATCTTTCCATGGCTGCCTACTTTGAGGCGGAGACTTATCCCGGATTTTCCCAATGGATGAAAATTCAATTTGAAGAGGAAATGGCTCACGCATTTCGTTTTTACGATTTCATTCACAGCCGCGGTGAGCGGGTAACACTGCAAGCCATAGGTGAACCTCAAGCTAATTTTGAGTCAATCCTGGCTGTATTCGAAGGAGCCCTGGCCCATGAGCAGAAAATCACCGGCGATATCCACCGGTTGTACGGGTTGGCAATGGAGGAAAAAGACTATCCCAGCCTTTCATTTTTACAGTGGTTTATCGATGAACAGGTAGAAGAGGAAGAACATGTTGGCGAAGTCGTGGAAAACATCAAAAGAGCAGGTGACAACAACCATGCCTTGTTAATGTTGGATCGCGAACTGGGCCAGCGCCAGCCTCCGGTAGAAACCGAGGGGGAACAGGCTTAATATTGAACCATTTAGAGGCAAGTACAGGAAGCGTAATCCTCCAGGAATTACGCTTCCCCCTTCGAGTAATATTCCTCCTGAAAGAGGAAATAACTTCACTAAAAACAGATGTAATTTGGCATTTGTTTTTTTCTTTTAATAATGCGATACTTAGCCCATGAGATTATATTTAACCTTATTCAAAAAGCAACAAAGAACAAAGGTGGAGAAAATCTATGGACGACAAGTCATACAACCCATTTAAAACCGCCCAGAAGCTATTTGACCATGCCGCCGAACTACTTGAATTAGATCAGGGAACCAGGGACTTTTTACGCTACCCAATGAGGGAATACCAATTCAACATTCCCGTACGGATGGATGACGGGGGTGTGAAGGTCTTTCGGGGATTCCGGATTCTGCACAATGATGCCCGTGGTCCTGGGAAAGGCGGCATTCGGTTCCATCCCCAGGAGACTGTCGATACAGTGCGAGCTTTATCGATGTGGATGACCTGGAAATGCGCAGTCGTTGATATTCCCCTGGGCGGCAGTAAAGGGGGAATTATCTGTGATCCTCATGATTTAAGTCTTCTGGAACAGGAGCGCCTCTGCCGCGGATGGGTACGGCAAATCGCCATGAATATTGGCCCTCTCTCTGATATCCCCGCTCCGGACGTGATGACGAACTCTCAGCATATGTTGTGGATGTTAGACGAGTATGAAGCTATCCACGGCGCTAAATATCCTGGATTCATTACCGGGAAACCAGTCGGAATGGGAGGCTCCCTTGGCAGAGTTGAAGCGACCGGATATGGTGTCATGATCACTGTTCGGGAGGCGATGAAGGAACTGGGGATCAACATCCAAAATACATCTGCCAGCTTTCAGGGTTTTGGCAATGTATCCCAGTATGCCATTCAACTTTATCAACAAATGGGCGGAACACCAATCTGCGTTTCTTGTTGGAACCAAGAAGACCAAACAGCGTATTCTTTCCAGAAAAAGGACGGTTTTGACCTCAATGAATTAAGGTCCGTCACAGATCATTTTGGAGAGATCGATAAAGACAAAGCTCAGGACTTAGGCTTTGACATGCTACCTGGTGATGCCTGGTTGGAACAGGATGCAGATTTATTAGTCCCATCAGCGCTGGAAAATCAAATCACAGGTGAAAATGCTGGGAAAATATCGCAGAAAGTTAAGCTCATTGCAGAAGGCGCGAATGGTCCAACAACTCCGGATGCAGATGACCTTCTAAAAGACCGGGGAATTCATGTGATTCCTGACTTTCTGGCAAATGCAGGTGGCGTGACTTGCAGTTATTTTGAACAAGTCCAAAGCAATGCCAATTATTATTGGGCAAAAGAAGAGACCCTTGGAAAACTTGACCTGAAGATGACCAATGCTTATGTTGACGTCAGTAAGTTTGCCAAAGCCAAAAAACTTTACATGCGTGATGCTGCATATATGATATCCGTAGATCGCGTAGCCAAAGCCTGCAGAGCCCGCGGTTGGGTATAATAATGGTCTGATGAATAATAAATCGGAAGACCCTTTACCCCAGAACCTGATCCCATTTGATCGCAATGAAAAGGA
The DNA here is from genome assembly GCA_965372765.1 of uncultured Anaerolineales bacterium. Lineage (GTDB taxonomy): Bacteria > Chloroflexota > Anaerolineae > Anaerolineales > UBA11858 > B10-G9. The sequence goes on along the minus strand of CBDVDO010000137.1, from coordinate 71 downwards.
CCAGGAAAATTGTATCCGGGTCATTGGAACTGGTCCAATTGGGGGCAAAGCACAAGGATTGGTCTTCCTGA
>CBDVDO010000136.1:0-5022 GCA_965372765.1 uncultured Anaerolineales bacterium | reverse complement strand
CAATTATGCTGGCAGGGGGATTGGCGTTAATTATGGGATTGATCTGGTTCCCTTTGGGCAGGGTAACTGCTCCCCTGGTTTATCCTTTTGTGCTTTACACAATCCGGGTAGTGGAATGGTTCAGCACAATACCATTTAGAACTTTTTATCCTGGAGAAGTGGGGAAAGGATGGGTTTTATTGATTTACCTGGTTTTGGCAGTTGTAACCTTTGGAGGAACCCTTTTAACCCGGTTTACTGCGGTCTTAACCCCATCGCTGATTGTGGCTGGCTTGGGTTTGGCCTTGATAATAAGTTGGCGGGGGGTATTCAACGCTCCGGATGGAATGCTACATATATTCTTGCTGGATGTAGGTACTGGCAGCGCGTTATATGTCGTTACACCTTCAGGACAAAAAGTGCTGATTAATGGAGGCCCCAGCCCAAAACGCCTGTCCGATCACCTGGGACGCAGACAGCCTCCTTTTCAAAGAGAGCTGAATTATCTCCTGATAGCCTCTCCTCTGGAACAGGACATTGATGCTCTGGCTGGAATTCTTCCCCGTTTTCCTCCGGATGAAGTGTACTGGTTGGGGGCAGATTCTCTCTGCTGGGAAGCAGAAAATCTAAGAAATGAATTGGAGAAGAACAATATTCAGCCGATCTATGGGGAGACCGGGCAAGTTTTGGAATTGGGTGATGGCGCAAAAATCACCGTGCTTTCTGAAAGCCGTCGGGGAGGAACCCTACTGATTGAATATAAACACTTTCGGGCGATATTTCCTTTTGGAATCACGGAAGAATATCGGGAGGAAATGAGAATGGGGCGTGATTTGGGGGAGGTGACTCTACTCCTGCTGGCAGACAGCGGATATCAGTCCAGCAATCCTTCCCTGTGGATCAGAAACCTGAATCCCCAGAGCTTTTTATTAAGTGTGGGGATAAAAGACAGTCAGGGGCTTCCGGACAGAGGGTTGATTGACCGGCTGGCGGGATATTCCTTGCTGCGGACAGATCAACATGGGTCGATTCAGATCACAACTGATGGGGTACAGATGTGGGTCCAGGTAGAAAAGCTGGAATGAATGTGATACAAATTAACTATGAAATGGATTTATCTCTCCCCTCATTTAGATGATGCAATTTACTCCTGCGGCGGATTAATTTGGGAACAAACCCGGGCTGGTGAGAAAGTTGAAATCTGGACCATTTGCGCTGCTGATCCTCCAGATGGACCATTATCGCCCTTTGCTGAAACCCTGCATCAAAATTGGGGGTTAGGGGAGAACGCAGTCCAGGTCCGCAGGGAAGAAGATCGGAACGCCAGTCAGATTGTTGGTGCAGCACCCCGTTATTTTTCATATTTAGATTGTATCTATCGAAAATCAGACTCGGGTTATTATTATCAAAGTGATCAGGATCTATTTGGTGGATTGGATCCGGGTGAGGCAAACTTAATTAATACGCTGATTGAAGAGTTGAAAGACCAGCTGCCCGCTGATGCTCGAATAGTTGTCCCTCTTGGCATTGGAAATCATGTAGATCACGAGTTAACCCGAAAAGCCGCCAGCCGATTGGGAATCCCTCTCTATTATTATGCAGATTATCCCTATGCCAGGGAATCTGATGGAAAAGAAATCCTGAATTTCATGGCGGGGTCTGCAGAATGGGAGGAGGAAAATTTCCCTATTTCCAAAAAGGGTAGTCAGGCCTGGCAGGAGGCTTCGGGTTCTTATCAATCCCAAAACCCTATATTTTGGGAGAATGAGGAGTCATTAAAAAAAGAAATCAAGGCATATTCATCTACTATGGGGGGAGTAAGGTTGTGGAAAACGGTAGAAGAAGATTGATTTTTAAGGACGTTTTACTCCCTTGCAGGCTTAGATTGTCTATGATAGAATAACTCCACTTTTCACAGAGTAGGGCTTTTAAGGGTGTAAAACCTCTTATAAAAGCTCTTTTTCTATTAATAAATGAAATCACAGACAAGTACAGGAAAACCCTATGGCACCATCGTTATTAACCCAAGAGGGGTATGATAAACTAAAGACAGAACTTGAATACCTCCGATCGGAAAGAAGGCAGGAAGTCGCTGACCGGTTGAGAGAAGCCCTGGATGGCAGTCCTCTCGGCGTAGATGCAGACGTGGAAGTTGAGGCGGCAAAAAACGCCCAGGCCTTTGTAGAAGGCCGTATCCAATATCTGCAGAGTATTCTTGCACAGGCTGAAATCGTTGATGACCTGTCTAAAACCGATGTGGTTCAGATAGGGACCAAAGTGACGATTGAGACAACCGACAAAAAGAAGGAAACCTACGTGGTTGTTGGTCGCGCGGAATCCGATATCGTGGAAGGGAAAATTTCCTACGAATCACCTTTAGGAAATGCGTTAATGGGACATGCTAAAGGGGACAAGGTGGACGTTCTTGCCCCGGGAGGGGTCTTCACGGTGAAAATCCTGAAAATTGGCTGAACCGTTTGATTTGAATTCTCCCCCGTGCGCTGAAACATCGCACGGGGTTTTTTTATCACAAGGAAGTACTTATGGCAGAATATTCCAACCTGGAAAAAATTCGTCTGGAAAAGCTTAACCAATTAAAAGACCTGGGTGTAGATCCATATCCAAGGCGGACAAAACGGACCCACACAATTCAGGAAGCGACTGAGGCTTTCCAGGCGATTGAAAAAGATCAGGATCATGAACCTGTCCAGGCAACCCTGACTGGCAGGATCCGGTCCGTACGTCCGATGGGAAAAATCACCTTTGCCCACATCGAAGATGGCAGCGGAAGAATTCAGCTCTTTTTTAGAGCCAATGATATTGGTGAAGACCAGATAAATTTCTTTAAAGACCATTTTGATCTGGGGGATTTTATCCAGGCCGACGGAAAAGTTTTTCGCACCCGGTCGGGGGAGGTATCGCTCTGGATCTCAGAATATGCCATGCTGGCAAAAGCAATCACGCCGCTTCCTGCAGCTAAAGATGAGGTTGTGGAAGGCGAGGTTGTCCAGCACGCAACCCTGACAGATCCCGAAACCCGCTTCCGGCAGCGCTATGCAGATTTGGCTGTGAACCGGGATGTGAGAGAAGTATTTCGGATTCGGACAAAAACCATCCGGGCTATTCAACATTTTATGGATTCAAAGGGATTCCTGGAGGTGGAAACACCGATCCTTCAGCCCATATATGGTGGAGCGGCCGCGCAGCCGTTCATCACCCATCATAATCAACTTAAACAAGACCTCTACCTGAGAATTTCCTTTGAGCTGTACTTGAAACGATTGTTGGTAGGCGGATTTGAGAAGGTGTACGAAATCGGACGGGATTTCCGGAATGAAGGTGTTTCTTTTAAGCACAATCCTGAGTTCACCCAGATGGAATTTTACTGGGCTTATGCTGATTATCAGGATGTAATGTCGCTTACTGAAGAGATGTTTTCCTTTGTGGTTGAAGAGGTTTTGGGAACGAAATTTTTTACCTATAGTGGTCAGGAAATTCGACTGGATCAACCATGGCAGCGAGTAGACCTCAGGGAAGGCATTATTGATCAGACCGGGATTGATTTCCATCAACACGAAACTGCTGCCGATCTTGCCAAAGCAATGAAATCCCTGGACATGGAGTTTAATCCTAAAGCTCCCCGCGGCAAGCTTATCGATGACCTTCTGGGTCATTTCCTGGAACCTACCTTTATCCAGCCAACCTTTGTATATGATTACCCGAGAGAAATCTCCCCGCTGGCAAAGACCAAAGAAGAAGATCCGGGGACGGTAGAGCGGTTTGAAGGATTTATTGGTGGAATGGAGCTCTGCAACGCGTTTACGGAAATTAATGATCCGCTGGATCAAAAGGAGCGCTTCCTGGAAATGGGCCGTTCCTATTCGGAAGCTGATGACGAACATCATCCGCTTGATGAAGATTATCTGCGGGCGATGCGCTACGGAATGCCTCCCAGTGGAGGTTTCGGCATGGGAGTGGATCGGTTGGTAATGCTGCTTACAGATCAACAAACGATCAGGGAAGTATTATTGTTCCCTCATTTGAGGGAGAGTGATAAGTAAGAAAAAAGACCGGGTTCAGTACACAGAGGAACCCGGTTCCTTTTTATTAACTTAACGGCCACAGCAGAGGGAGCAGCAGGATTGTGATTATCATTGAGATCAATATCAGCGGGATGCCGACTCTCAAGTAATCTCGGAAGCGGTAATTACCGGATCCCATCACCAGTGTGTTGACGGGGGACGCAACCGGTGAAGCATAAGCGGTGGACGCTGCAATAGCAACCAGCATCAGGAATGCCTGGGGCTGATATCCCAAACGGAGAGCTAAAGAGAGTGCAATGGGGGCGATCAGCACAGTTGTGGCTGTGTTGGATATCACCTGGGTAAATAGCGCAGTAATCAGGAACAAGGCTGCCAGAGTAGGCAGTTCTCCTAACCCCCCCAGGGTGGTTGCCATCCATTCTGTCCCAACCTGCACCAGGCCAACTTTTTGTAAGGCGGTAGTCATCGGCAGCATGCCGGCGATGAGGATAATGCTTTTCCAATCTACGCTGTTATAAGCGTCTTTAATGTCCAGGCAGCCGGTGACGATCATCAAAAATGCGGCAATTAACGCCGTAGTGGAAAGCGGAAGCCAGTTTGTAACTAATAAGATTAACATCCCGGCTAAAATCAAGGATGACAGGATCATTTTTGAGCGGGGAGGGGTGCCTTTCAAAGCTTCCGGTTGACCCACAACTACAAAGTCACGGCGCTGATCAGTAAGCGCTCGGATATTTTTCCAGGGTCCCTGAACAAATAAAGTATCACCAAACTGAAGTTTTGTTTCTTTGAGAGATAAGCTGATGTCAGCTCCGGGGCGGTTGATTCCTAATACCGTTAATTGGTATAAGCTGCCAAACCGGGCTGATACGAGCGTTTTTCCTATTAACCGGGAGCGGGGCGGCAGCAGAATTTCAGCTACACCTACTTCATTGTTGACCAAAGCTTTCTGGTCTTCTGCTTCTGCGGGCTGCACACCAAGCTGGAGGGTTGCGGCAGC
>CBDVDO010000135.1:0-5038 GCA_965372765.1 uncultured Anaerolineales bacterium | reverse complement strand
TTTAAAAGGACCTGGTCCCTGAATATCTAGAGATGGTGTTCGAATGTTGTTAGAAGCTGCTTCTTGGGTTTGAATCCAGTAAGGCGGGCTGCGATCTCACCGTCTTTAAACAAGATTAATGACGGCACTCCCATCACACCATATTTTACCGGGAGTTGCGGATTGGTATCAACATCCATTTTATAAATCCTGACTTTGCCCTCCCATTCCTGTGCCAGCTCTGATACCAGGGGGGAAAGCATTTTGCAGGGAGCGCACCAAGCGGCTGTGAAATCAACAAGGACCGGTAAAGCTGATTTTAGAACGTCCTCTTCAAAAGTCTCTTCCGTTACATAATTAAGTTCTTCCATTCATTCTCCTTATGCATGATATCACCAGTAAATATTCTTTCCCGGCAAGCCACTTGATTTTTCTTTGAGGGTGGATTAGCCTGGGTATATTATTGAGTCGGTGTCAGTAGAAAATTATACCAAAGTCACCTGGGAACCCCGGGGAGTCTTTTCGACGAAGAGCTGGGTTGAAAAGGCGTCTTTGATTTGCTCAACGTGAGTGATGACCAGTATCTTTTCAAAATCACCCCGGATCAGGTTAATTGCTTCGATAAGGCGCTGCCTGCCGATGGAATCCTGACTGCCAAATCCCTCATCGATAACCAGCGTCTGAAGCTTAGCGCCAGCCCGCTGCGCTAATACATGGGACAATGCCAGACGGACAGCAAAATTAATCCGGAAGGATTCCCCGCCGGAATACATCTCGTAATCCCTGAAGCCGGACTGGTCCCGGATTTGGATATCGAGAGTTTCCTTGAGGTCTTCACGCCCAGAATCTTTATACGATCTCTGGGTAAGAAATCGGATTGACATGGCTCCGCCACTCAATCGCTGTAATAGCTGATTTGCTTTGGATTCAATGTTGGGAAGAGCCTGTTCTATTAGCAAGGCAGGAACCCCATCTTTGCCGAAAGCTGATTCCAATTGTTTATATAGTTTCACCTGGCTGCTGATCTCCTGGCGCTTCTCTTCCAGCTCGTTTTTACGTAATTTTTGTTTCCCAAGAACCGAAACCTTTTGCTGGGCTGCGCCAACCTGCCGCTGGAGAATATTTTCTTTCTCTTTCAGCTCAAGTAGATTGTTTTCTACCTGCTGTGTGTCAGGGGCTTTCCCCTCTGCTGTTTCGAGGGCTTGACGGCTGCGGTCAAGTTCGGAAACTTGCTTTTTCAGTTCCGCTTTATCAGTATCCAACTCCTCGGCTATTTCTCCGATTTCCCTTTCAAGCGGCTTTAATGCTGACTGGGCACTGTCCAGGGCCCGTTTTCTTTCTTGGAGAACAGCCCCCTGCATAACAATTTCTCGTACCCGGTCATGCTCGGCAGCGTCATAACCGATTTTTTTCAGTTCGGCGTTGATATCGGTAAGCAGCTGGCGGGCTTCTTCCGCATAGGAATTGTTGGCCAGGGTTTGTTGAATATCCTCCATCTTTTTCTTGTGCTGTGAATCCCAGGATAATTTTTGCTCGTTTAACTGAGCGATTTTGTTTTCTGTTTTGTCCATTTCCCGAATCAGATTACGCAGCTTGTTTTCTACCAAACTGAATTCAGTGATTCGAAGCTGTAGAGATTTCACTACCTGAGCTGCTTTTTTAAGGGTGGTTTTATTCTCCCGGAAGCGATCTCCAAAATCTTTCCCTTCTGTTTGGAGAGAGTGAATGAGAGATTCTCTGTCTTCGGGTAAGAGGGCCTGTCCACATAACGGACAGAGCGCCCCTTCGGTTTCTTTCAGCTCATCAATCCGCTTTTCCAGATCTTTCATTTCCTGATATAAGCGGGGGTTTTCTGCTTTTGCATCTGCCTGTTGTTGACGGGCTTGGTCTAGCTCTTTTTTCTTTTTCTCCCGATTTTCCAGCTCCGCTTTTGCCTGTTTGATTTTGTCTTTTTGTTCAGTCAAGAGATCCGATAAAGCCGGAATATTTTCTAAAGAGCTCAACATCTTTTTGTGTTGGGATTCCAGCGAAGTTCGTTCCTGCAGCAAGCGGGCTTTTTCGGCAGTGATTTGGAGCAAGGGTTCCTGCCTTTTGTTCTCCTGCTCCCGAAATTTTTCTGCTGTTTTTTCCCAGCCAGATAATGCCTCCTGGGCATTTTCCCATTCCTCGTTCTCTTTATTAATGCTCTCAGACTGGGAGAAAATATCCTGATAGGATTTTTTCTCTTCTTCCCTCACGGCGAGTTTTTCCTGAGCTTTAGATATCCTTTCGGTTATATTCTTTGCCTGTTGGGTTAATGTGTCTACCAGACCGCGCTGTTCTTTTAAGACAGAATAAATGGACTGCATTTCTGCCAGCTGCTTTTCAACAACTATCCTTACCTCGCGGGCCTGGGACAAATCCTTTTCTAGAGAAAGAAGGTTGTCTTTCCTCTGCTCCTCTTCTTCTAATTCACTGAGGATTTCCGCAATACGGCCATCCAGCGTATCAATTTCCGATTCAGAATTTTTCCGTTTCCGCGATGCCTGTTTCCTGTAATTTTCCCAGATTTCTAAGCCCAGGATCTGCGAGAGAATCCTTTTTCTGGCAGATGGATTTTGTTGGGTAAACTGGTCTGCTTTCCCCTGGAGTAGAAAAGATGCATTAATAAAAGACTCGTAATCCAGTCGCAGGATATCCACAATTAGCTGGTCAGTTTCCCTCAAGGTCCGCTCGGTCAACGGCTGCCAGACTGGATCGCCATTACCCGTGCCATCCTCATGTTGGATGTGAAACTCCACGAATTTAGTTTCCCCTCTGGGATTACTCCGGATAATCCGATATTGATTACTTTCGTAATGGAATATGAAGGTTACTTCTGCCCGTTGGGACTCAAGATTAATTATGGATTCATCGTGTTTTCTGGCTCTTCCGAATAAAGCCCAGGTGATTGCATCCAGGATGGAGGATTTCCCTGCCCCGTTTTCTCCGGAAATGCAGGCCAATTCAAAACTGGTGAAATCGATTTCCACAAGTTCTTTGTAGGATAAAAACCCAGTCATGGATAATGAGATGGGAATCATGTTACCAATGATAACAGATCGATATAATATTCCCTTCAGGTTGGAATGATGAGTTCTTTGATCTAGTACCCGATTTCTTCTTTCACGGTTTGGATAAGCTTTTCTGCCTGCAGATCAGAGAGACAATAATAGGATGCTTTTAAGTGATCAGCAATTTCACTTGCCAGACCCCTGTCAAATTCCCGGTGCTCCATATTGATAACGACACTGGAAATTTCTTCCCCGGCGATTTTTTCTGCAATTTTATAGGCTTCTTCCTGGGGCGGCATCTGGGAAATTGATACATTTCCAACTCCGTCTGTGAGCAGGATCATCAGGGGACGGACGTCGGGATGAGCAATTTCCTCCCGTTTTATTACCTCGAAAGCCATATTCAAACCTGCCGAGAGAGGAGTTTTACCCCCCAGAGGAATATCTGACAAGGAACGCCGGGCGAGTTCAACAGAGTTTGTGGGAGGTAGAACCAGTTGAGCCCGGTCTTTTTGGAATACCACCATGCCGACCCGATCACGCCGTTGGTATGCATCTGTCAACAGAGAAAGGACAGCGCCTTTGGCAGCGCTCATCCGTTCAGCAACAGCCATTGACCAGGAGGCATCCACTACAAAGAGGATTAGATTGGCGGTTTGTTTAACCCGGACTTTTCGCTGGAGGTCATGCTTTCGAATGGAAAAAGCCAGTTTGCTATCAGGGGTGCGGCGCTGTTTCTGGAAAGGTGCAGCTGCCCGGATAGTGGCGTCAAAAGCGATATCTGATGTCTTTCCCTCAGCCGGACGGGCCTGGATATACCTTCCCCTTTTTGTTTCTGTTCGGGTCTGGGACCGGCGACCGCTGGACCGGCGGTTCATCCGGTCAAGAGGAGTATCAATTATATCAGGGACAAAGGCCTTGCCGATTTTTACTGGATTGCCGCCATCCCACCAGGCGGCGCTGCTATGCTCAAAGACTTCTCTGGACCCAGATTCTGTTGGGATTTCGCTTTGTTGTGTATCAATAACCGAGCTTGCTAGCGTTTTTTTTTAGTGCCGTTTTCCCCCGTCCCTTCACCGCCAGATTCCCCGCTCTGATCTCCTGGCTCTCCATCAGCTTCCACCGAAGCACCTTTGAGTTGTTCAATCTTTTCCGTCAGTTCTTCAGCAGTGACCTCAGATTGCTGAAAAGGACCCCGTTTTAATCGATGCGGGTAAGCGAGTTCAGCTGCCAAACCAATATCTCTGCCATTGATTGCCTTTCTACCCTCAAAAGCAGCATGAGCCCTGGCAGTTTTCAAGATTACCAGGTCGGAGCGATGTCCATCCACCTGGAGGGAGGCACTCAGGTTGGCGATGTCAACCATGTTTTTAGAGGAATACTGTACTTCCGGGAGTAATTTTCTAGCCTGGGTGATTTGCTGGGACAGTTCCTGTTCTTTGGGAAGCCATTGTTCCCGGAAAGATGCAGGATCCTCCTCATAAGCCAGGTGATATTCCATAATCAGAACCCGTTCTCGTATCTCGCGGATTCCGCGGATGTCCACCGAGAGAGCAAAACGATCCATAAGCTGGGGACGGAGATCGCCTTCTTCGGGATTCATGGTGCCAACCAGTATGAAACGGGCAGGATGGCTAAAAGAAATCCCTTCTCGTTCAACAATATTCATACCCATTGCGGCTGAATCCAGCAGCAGGTCCACCACATGATCATCCAACAGGTTTACTTCGTCGATATATAGAAGTCCCCGGTTGGCATCAGCCAGCACTCCCGGCTCAAAATGGCGTTCACCTATCTGGATGGCTTTTTCAATATCCAACGTGCCGACCACCCGGTCCTCAGTCGCAGAGACTGGCAAATTCACAAAAGAGGTTGGCAGCATCTCAATTTTCCGCTGATCCCCGTTTTTTGATTTTTCCCGGCATTCGGTGCACCAGGTCGAAGACCGGTTTGGATCACAGCCGAAGCGGAAGTCTGAAAAGGTTTCCACTGTGGGCAGTAAAGCCGCCAGAGCCCGAGCAGCGGTT
>CBDVDO010000134.1:0-5060 GCA_965372765.1 uncultured Anaerolineales bacterium | reverse complement strand
GGGTCCTTATCGTTCAGCCTGGAAGATGGAAGACACGGAAGGCGGGGTCTTTGGACAAAATGATCCAACCAATGCCCCGGTAAAAATCACGATCCGCTCGATTCCCTCTGGAAATCCGCAGCCCAACCCCACACCTACTCCACAGACACCTCCAGCAGCGAACCCGAATGCCTCGTTGGAAATAGATGGGGTAACCTTGCTGGATGATCACTGCTATGACCTCAACAGTGGAGCAGAGGTGGATTGCAATGACAGCAAAGCGGATATTGTGTATAACTACAGCGGCCTTGGATTCAATATGCATGCAAACGCTAATTCTGACTTTTCACCCAACCAGGATGATGAGCCAGATAAAAATGATTGTGAAAATGCCTCCTATGCCCCCCTGCCGCACGCCTTGCTGGATGGAAAACTCTTCTGCTTCAGGATCGAGACTGTGACCAGCACGACTTATGGCTGGATCCGGATCGAGCGTTTTGACGAGGACGGCGTGACCTTTGACTTCCTGACCTTCAAGGCTGACTGTCCATCGGTGGCGGTCAATACCAACCTGTTTGTTGAAACCCAGGGAGAGCAGATCACCATCCTCAAAGACGAATGCTATGATGTCCAGAACGGGGAGATAAATTCCAGCTGCAGTGGAATATTTGCCGGTTTTCTCTATGAAGAAGTGACAAAAAAGAGCTTGCAGGTATTGCAGATTAACCCTAACGAAGCTTACTTTGCAGTCGCGATGAGCTCAGAGCCCAGTAAATCTGACTGCCAGAATGCGAGCTACAGCACAACTCCCATCTGGCCTATCCAGGAGACCAGCTACTACTGCTACCAGTTTGTTCCTGGCACAATTGCATATTACGGCTGGCTGCGTCCAACCTCGTTTAATTCCAGCGGTATGACCTTTGATTACCTGACCTGGAAATCCTCCCCGTAAGATTGCCATATCCAATGGTAAACGAGCCCTCAGTGTAAGCTGGGGGCTTTTTTTTTACTGAAGACTGGGAGACTATGAGACTCTGTGACTCTGTGACATACTACCTGAATGACCAGGAGAAATAAATAAAGGGTATCCCAATTCCCAGAGCCCTTCGATTTTCATCTCGGCTTCCCTCGATGTCCACTCAGGACAGGCATCCTGAGTAGCTGACGCGCAGCGGCAGTGTATCGAAGGGTATTCGCCGGGCGTTAAAGGATTAACGAGACCTGCAGCGTCGGCGATCATCCTGAACCATTCGACTCCTCTTTGTGTAGTTTGTTCTGAGTGAAAATGAAGGGCTCAAGACAGGCGAAGAGTCGACCTTTGCCCTTCTTGCCATGACAGCTGTTTTTAACGGATCCTCAGTAACCTCAAAATTTTACCGAACAGCTTTTTCCAATTAGACTCCAGTAATTCTCCAAGGATCTCATCAATCATCTCCACTGCTCCTGGAATCGCATTCCTCACTGCCGGGCTAAGCCCCTCTCCCAGGGTAAATTGAACCGCTTCCACGCCAATGATAAATATCCTCTCCGGCAAGTCTTCCGGGGCAAGCTGACGGCCGAGGGAGAGGGTCTCAGCGGCGCTCCAGCAGTGAGCTGAACCGGTTCCTTCGCTAAAGTCAAGCAGGTCTTCCTCAATGAGTTTATGTAAAGTCCCGGGAGGGGCGCCGCTCTGGACCGCGTCCACCAGGATGGCCGCGTCCAGCCCGGCAATAAGTCCCAGCAGCGTCAGCCCGGGGCTTTCTGCGGTTTCAGCTTCGATTGTATGTTCGGGATAGTCAGCCCCGTGGGAATCCCGCCAGCGCCGGGTAATTTCCAGCCCGACCTCGTCATCCCCGCGCATGGTGTGCCCGATCCCCAGTATTTTGATCTGCATGTGGTTAATTTAACCATATATCGGTTAAATTGTAGACTGGGTAAATATAATAATTCCCGTACTCCCCGGTATTTGCTACAATTGAAGGATGTTTAATAGAAGTAGAGAACGATATCAAAACCGTACCTGGCTAAAATATTGAAGGGAAAAAGCCTGGAAGGGATTGGCTCCGCCTCGATATTGTGAGAACTTGTGGCGAGAATCCATAGTGGAGGAAAAAAATTGAAGTATATAAAATCTGTAATTGACCTGATTGGCAATACACCGCTGCTGCATTTGACCCGATTCTGTCCAAACCACAGTGTATTTGCTAAGTGTGAGTTTCTGAATCCAATCAGCCTCAAAGACCGTCCGATTCTGCAGATCATTTTAGATGCGGAGGAGAACGGATTGCTGAAACCGGGCAATACTTTGATTGAAGTGACCAGTGGGAATACCGGGATGGCGGTAGCCTGGATTGCGGCTATCAGGGGCTATGATGCAATTCTGGTCATGTCAGAGATTCAAAGCGTCGAACGGCGCAGGATCATGACCTCATTTGGCGCGGAGATTATCCTCACCCCTGCCTTGGAAGGTACCGCGGGAGCTCGGGTAAAACTCAAAGAGATTTTAAAAGACAACCCCGATTATTTTTATGTTGGCCAGCATGTCAATCAGTCTAATCCAAAAGCACATTACATGACCACCGGGCCAGAGCTGTGGGAGGATACAGGTGGAAAGATCGATATCCTGGTGGCAGGCCTGGGAACTGGTGGTACGTTGTGCGGCAGCGGACGTTATTTGAAAGAACAGAATCCGAATGTTCAATTGATTGCGGTCGAGCCGGAAAACTCACCTTACATATCACAGGGGATCTTTCAGCCCCATCTCATGATGGGAACTGCGCCCGGTTTCCTCCCGGAGACATTGGATAAGGAGTACATCGACGATTTCTTCCTGGTCAGTGAGGGTGACGCTTTTGCCGCCTGCCGGCGAATTGCCAAACAGGAGGGGCTGTTGGTGGGAATAACCTCCGGAGCCACTGCCTATGCAGCCGGGCAGCTGGCAAAACTGCCGGAAAATGAGGGTAAAGTAATCGTTTGCATTTTCGCGGACAGCGGTGAACGCTACCTGAGTGTAGAAGGGCTGTTTTAAGACTGGTGATTCTGCAAGCTCATTTATTCGCGCAGAATATGTTACACTTTCCTTATCCAGAATTAATTTCAAAAAAAGAGTAGTTGGAAGATAAATACTTATCCTTTTATCCTTCATGGTGGTAGATAATCGCTTATTTATTTATCCCGCACTTGAGAGATAATTAACCGTTAGTGAGTATTCTCGGTTGATATCTCTTTAATAATAATATGTTTGGGTTGAGGTACTAATGGTTGATGAGGAATTGAAGTCAAAGATAATAAAAAACCTCGTGAACCACCGCACAAAAAATTTCATCGTGACAGAAATATGTGAAACCACCGACATGAAATGGGACGAAGCTGAACGTCTCGTTGATGAAATTGAAGAAGATAATTCTCTCGAAATATATTCACGCCAAAAACCATTCATGATCATTCTTGGTAGCACGATAACTCTTGGAGGATTAATATTATCTGGATTTACCATATATGAAACACTAACTGGATTGATTATTTATGTTGGTATGGTTCCGATACCACATCTTGGCAATATTATTTTCCTCGGGTTAGGTTTAGGTATGGTGATTGGGGGTTCAAGGGGTGTTATTAAGGTACTAATGGATTGATAATTTAGATATGCACACTCGCTAACCCCCGCTCCACCTGACTCTTCGACTGCGCGCTTCGCGCTCCGCTCAGAGCGGGGGAGCTCATCCGTTAGCTGCACAAAAATAATATGGTTGTTATTCCTACATTAATTACTAATCTGCTCATTCTAAGACCATTCACGATCGATGATGGTCCTTGTGTTCAACTGCTTGCTGGTGATCGAGCTATCGCAGAAATGACAGCAAATATCCCCCACCCTTATAAGGATGGTCTTGCAGAAGGATGGATATCAACCCATCAAGAATCATTTGAAAATGAAAAGAGTCTGACACTAGCCATCACTTTAAAAGATGTAGGGGATGTCATTGGTGCTATTGGGTTGGAAATCAATGGTCATCATCATTATGCAGAATTAGGATACTGGATCGGAAAACCTTATTGGAATAATGGTTATTGTACAGAGGCTTCAAGAGAAGTTGTTGGCTATGGTTTTCATAGTCTACATTTGAATCGAATCCAGGCTCGTCATATGCTAAAGAATCCTGCATCTGGACGAGTGATGGAAAAAATCCATATGAAGCAAGAGGGTATTCTCCGCCAATCTCTCTACAGGTTTGGTAAATTTAATGATTATGCTATATGGTCAATCCTTAGAGATGAATATGAGGAAAAGGTATTGGGCAGCTAACCCACGCTCCACCTGACTCTTCGACTGCGCGCTTCGCGCTCCGCTCAGAGCGGGGGAGCTCATCCGTTGGACCGATCAACTAGAAATATGATAAATTTCAAATTAGCGGTTCACCGATCATTTATCAGTGTCTTCAATTTGGGAGGCATATATGACGCAATCAACTATTGAAGTTCTTTCGCAAGCCAAGGAATTATTGCGCGCTGGACAAAAACAAGAAGCTCGTAATTTGTTAGACAAATACTTAAAACAAAACCCCCAATCCGAACAAGGTTGGTGGGTTATGAGTTTTGCCGTCGATAATCCAGATCAGCAAATTCAATGTTTAAAAAAGATATTGCAGATCAATCCTGATCGCGAAAAGGTTAGGAAGAAGCTGGAAGAGTTGACAGGAGAAAAACAGATTGATAAGCAAGCTGTTGGCCAGGCGTCCAGCAAAGGCAATGCTCCTCATTCACCTAGCAAATCTAAAAAAACCTCATCTTGGCGCTGGATTGCTCCCTTATTGGTTTTTGGAATAATTATCATCAGCCTGGCCCTTTATTTCGGATATCGAACATATTTAGATTCTCGAGTATATACTCAAGCACAAGCAACATCTCCTCAAATTTCGCCTACACACCAATACTCGGGATTACCTCCAACCTGGACAAAAGAAGCCCCGACTCTAACGCAGACACCGTTACCTACCTCTACTGAGACTCCCACCCCAACCGGGACGCCCACGCCAGATCCAAATGCCACTCGTACACCAGTACCTGAGTCATGGGTTGGCACAAGAGCAGGCATGTATCCT
>CBDVDO010000133.1:0-5100 GCA_965372765.1 uncultured Anaerolineales bacterium | reverse complement strand
GGGCACAATCTCACTTAAGGCATTTGCGACTGGTTCAGCTAACTCCTGCTCAACCAAGACGCTGATCATAACCCATGACTTTTTAGTTTTCTTTTTATCCATTGTTATCAAAAAAAGTGCAAACCTCCGCCTTTATGCTTCGATTTGCACTTCTATAATTTAACCCTCTGAAGAAGGTTATCATCCACCTAAAACATTAATTAATTTCTCAAGAAAGCCCCGTTCCTGGGGAAGAACTTCACTGTCCATTTTTTCCGCCAGCTGCTCAAACAGACCTCTCTCTTCCTCATCCAGTCGCTGTGGAATAGTCACATTTATAATCACTAGTTGATCCCCACGCGATTTACTCCGAAGGTGAGGCACTCCTTTTCCTCTCATGCGAATGATCTTGCCCGGCTGCGTTCCTGAAGGTATTTTTAGCCTGACATCCCCGTCCACAGTGGGTACTTTTACTTCTGCCCCGAGCGTGGCTTGAGCAATGTTGATGTTCAAATCCAGCAGGATATCATTGTCTCTGCGCCGGAAATATTTATGCGGTTTAACCCTGACGATAAGATATAAATCGCCGGGAGGACCATGAAACTCTCCAAGTTGTCCTTCTCCAGCCAGCCTGATCCGGGTTCCGTCGTCTACCCCTGCCGGGATACTGACTTTCTTGCGCCTGGTCTTTCGGACTTTGCCTCTTCCATGACAGGTAGGACAGTGGGTATCAATCACTTTGCCCCGGCCAGAACAAGCCGGACAGGTAGTAACTTGAACCATAGAACCCAGCAGCGTTTGCCTGGTTTGTCTGACTTCCCCCCTTCCCTGGCATTCTGAACAGGTTCTTGGTGATGTGCCTGGTTTTGCACCATCGCCTTTGCAAGTATCGCAGGTTTCATCTTTAGTAATGTCAATCTCTTTTTCTGCCCCAAAAACTGCTTCCTTAAAAGAAATCGTTACCTGGTACTGCAGGTCTGCCCCTCTGCGGGGAGCCGTTCTGCTCGCGGTGCGGGATCGTCCCCCAAAACCACCAAACCCGAACATGTCTCCGAAGATATCTGCGAAATCTGAAAAATCAACCGTTTCAAAACCTGGACCGCCACTGGGGCCTCTTACGCCTTGATGCCCAAAGCGGTCGTAGGCTGCGCGTTTATCTGTATCAGACAGAACCCCGTAGGCTTCGTTGATTTCCTTAAACTTGTCCTCCGCATCAGGGGCATCGTTAACATCCGGGTGATACTTCCTGGCCAGATTCCGGAATGCACTCTTCAATTCGCTTTCCGATGCACCCCGGGACACACCCAATATTTCATAATAATCGCGTTTTGCCATAACAGTTACCGTAAGAAATCCTGCATAATCCCGCTAAGCGTTCCTGAAACCCAAAGACCGGGGAATGTAACTTTGATATTTTCCCCGGTTTTGAGTTAGTTTTCATCCAAATGGATTAGACGTCTTCAAATTCGCCTTCAACAACATCGTCTTCATCGCCGCCCTCATCTGTTCCTTTCCCGGAATCCGCTTCGGGCATCCCCTCACCAGCTTCACTAGCGCTCTGGTAAGCAGCTTCTCCGACTTTCTGCAAGGAGGAGGAAAGGGAGTCAGTCAATTCCCGCAAACGAGCAGCATCAATGGTCTCTTTCTCCAATTCAGTACGAACTTCGGCAACTTTACTCTCTACTTCAGTTTTGATATCTTCCGGCACCTTGTCACCCAGGTCACTCAGGGTTTTATCGGCAGTGTAGGCCAGCGTGTCCGCGTTATTGCGGCTTTCAATTTGTTCTTTATTGGCCTTGTCTGCCTCGGCATGGCGCTCTGCATCTTTTCGCATTTGTTCCACTTCTTCATCACTTAAACCCGAGCTGGCTGTGATAGTAATGTTCTGGGTTTTGCCGGTAGCTTTGTCTTTAGCGGTAACCTCTAGAATACCGTTGGCGTTGATGTCAAAAGTGACTTCAACCTGAGGTATGCCTCGCGAAGCCGGGGGAATTCCATCAAGGATAAAGCGACCGAGAGATTTATTGTCAACTGCCATGGCACGTTCGCCTTGCAGCACATGAATTTCTACCTGAGACTGATTGTCACTGGCAGTGGAAAAGGTCTGGCTTTCCCGGGCAGGAATAGTGGTATTCCGTTCAATCAGCGGAGTTGCCACACCGCCGAGAGTCTCAACTGACAACGTCAGTGGAGTTACATCCAAGAGCAGCAGGTCATCCACCTCTCCACCCAGAACACCTGCCTGGATGGCGGCTCCAACAGCAACAACTTCGTCCGGATTCACACCTCGATGCGGAGTTTTGCCGAAGAATTCACTTACCGCTTCCTGCACCGCCGGCATACGGGTCATACCTCCAACCATAACCACTTCATTGATATCTGAAGGGGAGATACCAGCATCTTCCAGTGCCTGTTTCACAGGTTTCATGGATTTTTCAATCAGATCGCCGGTGAGCTGCTCAAGTTTAGCGCGGTTAATTTTCTTAACCAGATGTTTAGGTCCTGAAGCATCTGCCGTAATATACGGCAGGTTAATCTCGGTTTGCTGCATGGTTGAGAGCTCAATTTTTGCTTTCTCAGCCGCTTCTCTCAAACGCTGGAGTGCCTGGCGCTGTTCCCGGAGATCAATTCCTTCGTCTTTCTTGAACTCATCCGCCAGATAGTCAATGATCCTTTGGTCAAAATCATCACCGCCCAAGAAAGTATCACCGCTGGTCGATCGGACCTGGAACACACCTTCTCCGACATCAAGGATGGAAATATCAAAAGTCCCTCCTCCAAGGTCATAGACTGCGATCACTTCGTTTTGTTTTTTATCAAGGCCGTAGGCAAGAGCAGAAGCTGTTGGTTCATTGATGATCCGCAGAACTTCCAGCCCGGCAATTTTTCCAGCGTCTTTTGTTGCATTGCGCTGGCTGTCATTAAAATAAGCCGGAACCGTAATCACTGCCTGGGTAACCGCTTCGCCCAAATAGTCTTCCGCATCTGTCTTGATTTTTGCTAATATCATGGCAGAGATTTCAGGCGGAGAATATTCTTTTCCATCCATCAATACCCGAACATCTCCATTAGGCGCTTCTATGATTTCATAGGAAACCATTTTGCTTGCCCGTTCAATTTCCGGGGAAGAGGTCTTGCCACCCATAAATCTCTTAATGGAAGTAATGGTATTTTCCGGATTTACTACAGCCTGGTTTCTGGCTGGTCGCCCAACCAGGCGTTCATGATTTTTATTCATCGCCACTACAGACGGGACAAGGCGGTCACCTTCCGCAGAAGGGATAATTGTGGGTTCTCCACCTTCCATCACTGCAACAGCAGAATTTGTTGTTCCTAAGTCAATTCCTATTATTTTTGCCATATTTTCCTCCGTTTTTTCAATTTACTTTGTTGGCAGATAATTCCTTTTTAAGCAGCTACCCTCACTAATGCTGGGCGCAGCACTTTGTCACCTATCCAGTATCCTTCCTGTATTACCTCAATAATTTGACCGCTTTCAAATTCCTCACTTTCTTCCTTCATCAACGCTTCATGTATGTTCGGATCAAACTCTTCTCCTATCGGGTTCATTGGTTTAATTCCTTCTGATTCAAGCCTTGTGCGTAATTTTTGAAAAATGATCTCAATTCCTTCAGCCCAGATCTCCCCATCCCCGGTTTCTGGTCTTTCCTGTAAAGCTCTGTCCAGATCATCAGCAATATCAAGATAAAGTTTGATCACTTCTCCCCGGGATACCTGGTGGATATCCATGTTTTCACGCAGGACACGCTTTTTATAATTTGCGAATTCAGCCCGTGCTCTTTGCCAGCCATCCAGGTACTCTTCTGCTTTTTTATCCATTTCTTCCAGAGCTGTTTTTAAAACGGTAACCTGCTCCTCAAGTTCAGGCTCTGCTGCCTGGTCTTCCAAGATACTTTCCTCCTTGAAGGCTGAATCGTTCTGCTCATTTTCAATCTCTGGTTTTTCTTTTTCCTCTTTCTTGTCTCTCATACCTGAATAATTCTCCTTCAAATTGGATTTTCATTGCTCATTGATTCTGAAATAAGTTCGCTCATGAGGTCTGATACAAACCGGACTGTAGAGACACCCCGGCTGTATGCCATCCGCAGCGGACCAAGTATTCCCACAGCGCCCATCGCATGGTCTTTTGAACCATATCTGGCGATGATCAGCGAGCAGTCTCCCAGCTGTTCCCAGGTATCCTCTCCACCGATGATCACATGTACACCGGGGACATCACTTTCGAACACTGTTCTGGAAAGCAGGTCATCCATCATTCCCCGGTCCTCAAATAATTCCAGCGTTTGTTTTGCTTTCTCCGGTTCAAAAAATTCAGGCTCTGAAAGCATATTAGCTAATCCATCCCGGTAAACCTCCCCGGAAGAAATCACTACCGCCTGCTTGATTACCTGATATACGACTGCGAACACTTCCTCCAGTGGGGTGTCCTGTAATTCACTGCTGATTACTTCCAGTTCTTTAGCATCCTTCCCGGACGCCAGTAAATTGATCTGTCTTGCATTGGCATTTAATTGGTCCTGGGAAAGCAGTTCGTCCAGAACCAGTGTTTGCTGGTGGACCTCTCCGCTGTTCAGGATGATAACCAGCAGAACCTGATGTCCCCGGGTCGACAATAGTGCAATGTGTTTTAAGCGAGCCTTCTCTGTATGCAGCGGGGTCACAATCGATGCAACTTTGCTGTGATGGGCAAGAACAGATGCAGATAGCGAAAGCCAACCATCCACATCATGCCGGGCTTGATAAAACTGGTGCCGGATCATCTCTTGGATTGGTGCTGGCAGTTCATTTTCGCCCATTAATTTTTGGACGAAATATCGGTATCCTTCTTTAGTAGGCACTCTACCAGCAGAGGTGTAGGGCTGAAGTAAAAATCCTCTTTGCTCTAGTGATACCATCTCATTTCTAACTGTGGCTGAGCTGAAATCCAGGTGATAATTAGTCACCAGCCGCCCAGAGCTGATTGGTTCTGCAGTATCCACGTAATCGCGAATCAGCAGCGCCAGGACTAATTTTTGTCTTTCCGATAATCCAGCCATAATATTCTTCAGCTTTTAGCACTCTCGACAGTAGACTGCTAATAACGGTTTATAGTCTATCATG
>CBDVDO010000132.1:0-5104 GCA_965372765.1 uncultured Anaerolineales bacterium | reverse complement strand
GCGAAATTGCTTGCAAAGTAGACCCAAGAAGGATGAGTAAATAATCTTTTAGAGTCTTCTTATCCAATGATAGATTCTTGATAAAACCTCGAGCTTTTTTCATAATCACTCTTTGTTGTATTTAGTTTTGCCTGCATTATACCTTTTTGGCAGGAAACCCAGCATAAGGGGGTCCTTTTGCTGGGTTTCAATATTCAAGTTGTGACCTGATTAATTCTAGAATCTCTGGTGATTACTCTAGCAAGGTGGTTGAAGCCAGGTTTTCCAATACGCCGATTACCGCAGAATTATCCAGATCTCTCATCCCCATCTGGAGCATGGCAGAATACAGCTGTGTATGGATCCCGGCAGAGGGGAGGGGGGCACCGTACTCTCGGGCAGTATCCATGACGATTCTCAGGTCTTTTTCCTGCATGTATGCTTTAAAACCAGGCTCTCGATTCCCTGAAAATAACCTGTCAGGTTTAACGTCCAGCGTCCAACATTGGGCTGCTCCGCCCTGAATGGCCTGTACTACTTTGACAGGATCAGCACCCGATTTTTTTGCCAGGATTAGCAGCTCTCCCATCGCAACCATTTGAGCTGCGACCATAATCTGGTTGGCCGCCTTCGCGATCTGGCCTGATCCGGCATCACCGACGTGGGTGACAGATTTTCCAACAACTTCAAAAATGGGACGCACTTTCTCCAATGCTTGTTTTGGACCGCCAACCATAATCGCCAGGGTTCCTTTTTGAGCTCCGACATCTCCACCGCTTACCGGTGCATCCAGGGAGAAAACACCCACAGACGCGAATTTCTGAGCGATCTTTCTGGCCAATGAAGGTTTAATCGAGGAATGGTCAACATAGATTAACCCTTCTTTTGCACCTTCAAGAATTCCATCCTCTCCCAGGGTTACCAGTTCTACGTCAGGGGAGTCAGGAAGGTTTGTGAATACAATATCTACCAGGGAGGCGACTTCCCGTGGAGAAAAAGCTTCCTTTGCACCTTCTTTGACCAGGGATTTTACAACTTCGCGGCTGCGATTATGCACAACCAGAGGGTAACCTGCCTTGAGGAGATTTTGGGCCATGGGTTTTCCCATCAATCCCAATCCGATATATCCAAGAGTTGGTTTTTTCTGCATTCGGTATTACTCCTTTCCTGTGTTCGAGTTCTAAACTGCCCATTAATCGGGGATTTTTTTACCTCGATTAAAGTTCTAATTTATTATTTTCTCTAGGATAAAACCATCCGCTGAATCCTGAATGGTCCAGCCTTTCTCCTCGATTCTTAAACGGAGATCATCCGCTGCCTCCCAGTCTTTTTCTTTCCTGGCCTGTTCTCGCTTTTCTGCCAACCCAAGGAGCTCTTGAGGAGGAATCTTCCTTTCAATTGCCTCTTGTTGGATTTCAAGAGCTGTATTCCAACTGCCTGGAGATATACCGGTGCGGGGATCAGGTAATTTGTAATTCCCGAGTTCCGAAAGATTAACCGTGCTGCCGGAGGGGAAAATCCGTTCAGATCCTTCTGAGAGGATGGTTACATTCCCTGAACCAATTACATGGGTGCAGGCATCCTGAAAATCTATGATTAACCCTGTATGCTCATCGATTCCTATCACCACCTGATCGGAAGGAAGCAAATTTAATAACGCTTCAAATCTGTATCGTCCCATGAAACAGCGGCTGGTATCTAGATCAACTCCCCCATCGGTATTGTTCCAATGAGGTATAAAAACCAGAGAAAGCTGGAATGGTGAAAACAAATCGAGTCCCGGCTGCCAGTGAATATCCTGACCAACCTTGTAGATTTCGTATACCGGAAGAACAAAGGAACTGACAGCAATGGTGGTAGCGCTTGATAATGCCAATGACGCTCCCATCCGGTGACGGGTAATTATATATTCCCAGGCAAGTGTCTTCTCCAGCTGCCGTACAGCATAGGTAGGACTACCTGGTCCCATGAAAATCAGATCCGATTCCAGGATGGGCAGCGTAATATCGGGACTATCAGGGCTGAAATCGGTCCCTTTTTTTCGTGCTGGAATCAACTTTGTCCGCGGTTTATAGTTTTGCAGATGATCCTGGATAAATTCAGCCACATTCCCAGCTACTTTTTCAGAATTTAATTCAAAACCGGCCGGGGTTTCTAATATGCTCACAATGGGTGAGACAGGGAGTTTCTTAAACAAGAATTCAAAAATTTTTTGACCACTGGGGGCTGTTTCACCGGACCCAAAAAGGGCGATCGGTCCAGGAGTCGGGAGAGATGTTTGATTAGACATTTCCGGGTTTTCCACCAATAAGTAAATGTTTGTTCTGTAATGAATCTTTTCCCATCATACTACAAGATGACTTTAAATAACGATCCCTAATCCGCTTAGGCTTACGGATCGTTATTTAAAGAGGACTTTATTTGAGATTGTACAATTTAGATATGTTTTTCAGCAGATATTCCTGGCTGGCAGACTGGGCATCGTATTCGGGTTTCCAATTCCAATCATTACGGGCAGCACTGTCGTCTATATCCGCCGGCCAGGTATCGATGATTGCCTGCCTTTTAGGATCGGGATTAAAACTAATCTCAGACCCCGGAAAATTATTCTGAGCCAGATCTTTAAAATCCTGAGCGGAAAAGCTAAAACTGGTTACATTGTATACTCGGGTCTGAAGTTTATCCTTTGGCGCATCAGCCAACATTAACATTGACCGCACGGCATCAGGCATGACCATAAATGGAATCCGGACATCAGCTCGAACGAAACAATCATAAGGTTTGCCCTGCGCGGCAAAATGAATCATCTCCGGACCAAAATCACTTGTTCCGCCGCTGGGAATAGTAAAGGCACTGATTATTCCGGGAAACCGCAGCGCTCGAAAATCAAGCCTGATGGGTTCCAGTTCAGCCAGCTGCTGATAATATTCGCTGTAATAAATTCCTACCTTTTCACAATAAAGTTTTGAACAACCATACATGGTGGTTGGCTCGGTCCAATCACATTCTTTTAAAGCCGTGGACTGGTTTTTGGTTTCCAGGTCAGGTAATCCATAGACGGCAATCGAACTGGGAAAAAGGAATTTAACGGGATTGGATTGGTTCTGCGATTGACGTGTAGCCATCTCCAGTAAATCAATGGTGCTGCAGGTGTTGATTTTATGAGCCAGAAGAGGATTGTGTTCAGCGGTTGTAGATAAAACAGCAGCAAGATGAAAAATAAGGTTAAAAGCATATTTTTCTTCCAGGGTAGAAAGCAATTCTTTGTCGAGCAAATCACCTGCAAAATGAGTCGATTTTCCCTTTAAC
Organism: uncultured Anaerolineales bacterium; assembly: GCA_965372765.1. Taxonomy (GTDB): domain Bacteria; phylum Chloroflexota; class Anaerolineae; order Anaerolineales; family UBA11858; genus B10-G9. The sequence continues at coordinate 1,816 of CBDVDO010000132.1, read as the reverse complement.
TCATCTGGAAGAGGTTTGAGATCAACGGTTACCAGAGTCGTGAGTTCATCACCAGACAGGGATTTAATTAAAGCTTGACCGATTTCACCACTTGCCCCTGTAATTAATACCGTCCTCTTTGGCATATACCACTCCTTTTGATTGTGGCTGAAAAAATGTTTATCTTATTGCGTTTCACTGAGTTTGATTTGTTGTGCTAGAATGATTTTAGCGTTTAATCATACTTTACCACATGGGAATATTTAATGATTTCCCAGTGAGAGAAATCACATTATTTACGCGGGAGAGAATTATGCCGTTTTCAATCGTTGTCGGAGCTCAATGGGGAGATGAAGGCAAAGGAAGAGTTGTAGATTTGCTGGCAGTCGAGGCTGATATGGTTGCCCGTTATTATGGCGGGGATAATGCTGGTCATACTGTCACAGTGGGAGATAAAACCTATAAACTGCACTTACTGCCTTCAGGCGTAGTGCATCCGCATACCATTGGATTATTGGGGAACGGTATGGTAATAAACCCGGCGATTCTCTTGAATGAGATGGATCAAGTTCGCCAGTCTGGGGTCTCAATAACTACAGATAGAATCAAAATTTCTCATGCTGCTCATCTGATTACACCCGGTCATATTGCTCTCGATACAGCTTTGGAGCAAGCCAGGGGGAATCAGATGATTGGTACCACAAAACGAGGTATAGGTCCTGCTTATACGGCGAAAGTTACCCGCTCCGGATTGAGAATGGAGCAAATGTTAACCCCTGATAAATTTAAAGCAGCTGTAAAGAACCACATCGACCAGGTAAATTCCGAACTTAGTGGATTTGAGATGCAGACGCCCCTAGACGCTGAAAAGATCTCCCGGGATTATCTCGATTATGCAGATATTTTGGCGCCCTACATTACTGAAGTGGGTTTATTTGCCTATCAAGCACTGGAACAGGGCAAGGTTATCTTGGCGGAAGGTGCTCAGGGAACTTTGCTTGATCTTGATCACGGGACTTATCCTTATGTGACAAGCTCGACTCCAACTGCACCGGGTGCCCTGGTGGGTTTAGGGTTGGGGATTGGAACAGCAAATCGGGTAATCGGTGTGGTCAAGGCGTTTCAGACCCGGGTGGGGGAGGGACCATTCCCCACAGAATTGTCCGGGGATGCGGCAGTAAGATTGAGGGGAACCGGGGAAAATGATTGGGACGAATTTGGAACCACCACAGGGAGACCGCGCAGGGTTGGCTGGTTAGATGCTGTGCTGCTTCGTTATGCAGTCCGCGTGAATGGAATATCTGAATTGGCAATCACAAAACTTGATATATTGTCCGGGTTAGATTCCCTGAAAATTTGTACCAGTTACCGGACCGGGGATAAAGTCTATAATGACTTACCTTGGGGTCCTGCAGACCTCTCACAATATCAACCCGTTTATGAAGATATTCCAGGATGGGAAGATGATGTTAGTTCCATCCGTTCCTGGGACGATCTTCCGGGCCAGGCGCAAGCCTATATTAGCCGGATCGAAGAGGTGACGGGTTTGCCGGTCAATATTATTTCGGTTGGACCGGAGCGGTCCCAGGTGATTATTCGGTAAGTTATTTATGAAAAAGAGCTGGGTCTTTCTTCCAATTATTATATTAAGCGCTTGTCTGTCGGTTTCTACCCCGGAACCGCTTCCGACTGCGACCCTGACTATTGTGCCTTCGCCAACTTCCACGATTGAGTGGTTTCCACCCTCGCCCACACCGGAGCAATTGCCAACCATTGCCGTCACTCCGACCCAGGAATTTATGTCAGAGATTGGGGAAATCATATTTCAAGATAAATT
>CBDVDO010000131.1:0-5128 GCA_965372765.1 uncultured Anaerolineales bacterium | reverse complement strand
CTGGGAGAGAGGGAGATGGGGAGACTGAGAGAAGGTGAGACTGGGAGACAAAGTGATTTAACTGAATCTTTTCCCCTGCACTCTCTTTTAGGAAATCGATGTTTGTTTCGCCAGTGTAAGCCTGAACCAGATTTGTGTAGATCCCATCCTTCTTCATTAGTTCCTGATGTGATCCTTCTTCTACGATAGAGCCCTCCTGGAGAACCAGGATCCGGTCAGCCTTATAGATGGTGTTGAGACGGTGGGCGATAGTGATCACCGTCCGCCCCGCCATCAGGTTCCGGGTTGCATCCGCCAGTCGTGATTCTGTAACTGGATCAAGCTGGGAGGTGGGTTCGTCCATGATCAGGATTGGCGCATCTTTCAAAAAAGCGCGTGCGAGGGCGAGGCGCTGTGCCTGCCCGCCGGACAGGCGGGCCCCACCTTCGCCGATTAAGGTCTCGTACCCCTCGGGCAGGGAGTCGATGAACTCGGCGAGGTGGGCAGCGGAAGCCGCTGAAGCCACAGCGCCCAAATCCGCGTCCGGTCTGGCCAGCCGGATATTGGCAGCAATCGTGTCCTGGAAGAGCGCCGGTTCCTGGGGCACCCAGGCGATCTGGTTTCGCCATTCCGCTAGATTAACTTTACTCAGCAATTCCCCGTTGATTCGGATTTCTCCTTTTGAGGGTGGGAAAAAGCCCAGGATCAGATTCGCCAGGGTGCTTTTCCCGGCGCCACTTTCACCGACCAGAGCAATCTGGTCACCTTGATTAATGGTTAGGGAGAGTTTATTAAGGGCGGCTTGATTCTCTCCTGGATAGCTAAAGCTGACCTTGTCCAGAGTCAATTGCAGCAGAGGGGGAGAAAATTTACTCCCTGAGGAAGGGGTGGATAATTTGTCGTTAATCGGATCTGTATCAAGGATTTCAAAGATACGCACCGCTGCGCTTTGACCCTCCATACCAGCATGAAAACGGGTACCCAGCTGCCGCAGCGGGATATAAAATTCAGGGGCGATCATCAGCAGGAACAAAGCCTGTTCAAAAGTAACCCGGAAATACAGCAGCCTCAACCCGATTTCCACTGCCACAATGGCTGTGCTGAGAGTTGCCAGTAATTCTAGTGCCAGGGCAGAGAGGAAGGTTACCTGCAGGACCTTCATGGTGGTTTTCCGGTACTGGTCGCTGGTCTCTTTGATCTTATCTATTTGTGACTGCGCCTGGTTAAATAATTTCAGTGATGTTAAGCCGTGTAGACTGTCCAGGAATTTGGCAGCCAGTTTGCTGAGGGTGCTGAATTGTCGATCAGTGATTATTTGGGCGCTTTTCCCAATCAAATACATGAAAAATGGAATCAACGGCGCGGTTACCAGCAGCACCAGGCCGGAAAGCAAATCCAGGGGAAATACAAAAACAAGAATTGTCAGGGGAACCAGGGCTGAAAGAACCAGCTGGGGAAGGTATTGGCTGAAATAGGCATCCAGCGCTTCCACTCCCTCCACAATGGTATTGCTAATTTCCCCGCCCTGTTCCTTCTGGGTAAAAGCAGGTCCTAATTTTTCTAAATGATTCAGCAATAAAGTTCTGATGCGGCCTTTAACCTGAACAGCGATGGTTTTAGCGCTGACGATGCTTAACCAGGAAAGAAGTGCCCGCAAGGTGAAAAATACCAGGGTGAGCTGCATTAGACCCCAGACTTCGGTCAAACCTTCCTGATCCAGGAAAACTTGGCTAACAATCCGGCTGATAAACCGTGCCTGTCCAATGGTGAGCAGACCGGAAAAAAATCCCAGGCTGATAGTGAGCGTCAGCCAGAGGCGGCTTTTTTGAGCAAGACGGAGAAGACGAGAGTTTGGAAGCATATTTCAGACCTGGAACGTTCTTCCTTATAGTATCACAGTCGGAAATCTTGCTAGATGACCAGATTCTGGATCGTTTTCCCAGTGATTGGTCCTGAACGGAAAGGGAATCGTGCTATACTTTTTTTAGATTCTTTTAAGTATTTTCCAGGAGGCAGCAGAATGCCAGCAGAAAGTCGATTTTTAATACTGCTTGGACCGCCGATGTCAGGAAAAGGCACCCAGGCCGCCCGCTTAACTCAACTGCTTGGCATCCCCCAGGTCTCTTCCGGAGATTTGTTCCGGGACAGTATTAAAAACCAAACTAACCTGGGGCTGGAAGCAAAAAAATATATGGACCGGGGAGATCTGGTGCCGGATGAAGTCACCATTGGGATGGTCAAAGAGCGGCTGCATCGGGAAGATTGCCTTGGAGGAGCGCTGCTGGATGGATTTCCGCGGACAATTCCTCAAGCAGAAGCCCTGGATGAAATATTAGCAGGGTTGGGCGGTTTAGTAACTGCTGTTTTGTCAGTTGCTGTCCCGGAAGATGTCCTCGTGGAGCGCGCCAGCGGCAGGCGGATCTGCCGGGGCTGCGGTCAAACCTACCACCTGAAGTTTGACCCACCAAAAGAACCTGGAATATGTGACGAAGACGGGGGTGAACTGTACCAGAGGGAGGATGACAAACCGGAGACTGTCAGGCAGCGATTAGCGGTTTATCAGGAACAGACAAGTCCTTTGATAGAGTTTTATCGGGTACGGGATATTCTGCGGGAAATCAATGGAGATCAGCCGATTGAAAAGGTAACCGATGATATTCGGCAAGTGGTCAACGAGTTGTAGTCCAATAAATTAGTGTTGTTGAATCTGAGAAAAAAAGAGGTTGGCATCGCCAACCTCTTTTTGATTTAGTAGTGCAGATCACTGCTTTCCGGGCTGAGCCTTTTTCTGAAAATCCAGATCGCCCACCCCTGGTAAAGAAGGATTATCGGCATGAAAATCGCCACCACAATGGTCAACACTCGCAGCGTATATTGACTTGAGGAAGCATTGTAGATGTTAAGACTATAGGCAGGATCAATTGACGAGATCAATATCCGCGGGAAAAGACCGGAGAATACCATGATTGTGACCAGAAGGATGGCCAATCCACCAAAGATGAAAGTAAGCCCTTCCTTTCCTTTCCGCAAGAACCAACCGTAGGCCAGCAATGAAACTGCTGCCAGAATCGCCGGGATTAGACCGTCGTACCCTGGATTGTTTAGTATGTCCGTTTTTAGGTAGGTCCAGACCAGGAAAGTCACTGCCAGGGCTACGACGGGAATCCAGATTTTACCAGCGAAATCTTTGGCTTTTTGATTGAGCTCCCCTTCCAATTTTATTCCCAGGAAGCTTGCCCCGTGAAGTATGAATAAGCCCAGGAAGACCAAACCACCCAGCAGAGAGTAGGGATTAAGCAGAGGCAGCAATCCACCGTAGTAGTTCATATCAGCCTCAATAGCAAATCCCCGCATCATATTGGAAATAGTCACACCCCAGAGCAGAGCGGGAACCAGGCTGCCGACAAAAAGTGCCAGGTCCCAGCGGTTACGCCAGGCTTGATCCTCCCGTTTGCCGCGGAACTCAAAAGCCACTCCCCGGATGATCAATCCCAACAGCATAAAGATCAGCGGGATATAGAAGCCGCTGAATAGCGTGGCATAGACATGAGGAAAAGAGGCAAATAAAGCCGCGCCGGCGGTAATCATCCAAACCTCATTGCCATCCCAAATAGGTCCAATGGTGTTGATGACTGCTCTGCGCTCGTTATCCTTTTTCGCGATTATCAGGAGCAGGATGCCAACGCCGTAATCAAATCCTTCTAAAAAGAAGAATCCCATAAACAAGATTGTGATCAGAATAAACCAGATTGTATTAAGGTCCATGATTACTCTCCTATGACATCCGCTGCAGGTGGGTCGCTTTTACCGTGCTTAAGGGCCAGTGAAATACCCACAATCATCAGCACCCCATAAACTAGCGAAAGGCTGACCAGGGAAAAGATAATATTTCCCGCACTGACATTTGGAGAAACTGCGTCCTCAACTTTCTGTAGGCCGTGGACAATCCATGGCCAGCGTCCGGTTTCTGTCAGGATCCAGCCTGCTGTAATAGACAGAGTGGGAAGCAATCCGGCAGGGATGATGATTTTTAAGAACCAGGGCCTCTTTCCGGGGTCATCTTTGAAGGACCAGTATACGGCGAGCCCGGAAATCAAGATCATCAGCATTCCGAACCCGGTCATAAACCGCAGGGACCAGAACTCCAGGGCTACAGGTGGGATGTAATTCCCCGGTCCGTAGAGAGATTCAGCCTCGGCTTGAAGTACATTGATACCAACGACTTCACTGGTGAAGTCGTTATGTAATAACAAGGAAAGCATATAAGGAATTTTCAGTTCGAAGGGATTCTCCTGGTTTTCTTGATCAATGATGGCAACGACCAAGAACGATGCCGGTTGTTCGGTTTCCCAGTGGGCTTCCATGGCCGAGATTTTCATCGGCTGAATTGTCTCCAGGAATTGACCTTGGAAATGACCGATTAATCCCACCAGCACTGATCCTAATAAAGCGAAAACGGCAGCCCAGCGGAAAGAACGCTGGAAAAATTCCTGGGTCTGGGGATTTTTCTTCAATAAGTGATAGGCGCTGAAGCCCATTACCAGGAAACCTCCGACAGAGATCCCCGCAGTCAGGACATGGGGAAATTGATACCAGACATTTGTATTACCAACCAGAGCCCAGAAGTCGGTCATTTCTGCCCGGCCATTTCGGATGGTATACCCTACAGGATGTTGCATAAAGGAATTGGCGATTAGAATCCAGAGGGCGGAAATATTAGAACCAAGGGCGACTAACCAGATGGAAGCTAAATGGGCTTTTTTCGAGATTTTATCCCACCCGAAGATCCAGATACCGATAAAAGTGGATTCCAGGTAAAAGGCCAGCAATCCTTCAATGGCCAGCGGGGCGCCAAAAATGTCGCCCATGAAGCGGGAATATTCCGACCAGTTAAGACCGAATTGGAATTCCTGAACGAGGCCGGTCACTACACCAATGGCAAAGTTGATCAGGAATATCTTTCCCCAGAACTTGACCATTCGTTTGTAGATCTCATCACCACTGATTACATAGCGAGTCTCCAGCATAGCCAGGAAGAGCGCTAATCCCAGAGTGACAGGGACAAAAAAGAAATGGTAGATTGTAGTGATTGCGAATTGCCATCTTGCCAGTGTTACAGGTATCATAAGCACCTCTCTTTTGGATTAAT
>CBDVDO010000130.1:0-5135 GCA_965372765.1 uncultured Anaerolineales bacterium | reverse complement strand
TCATATTCATTCTGTTGACCCAGGTTGGGCGGAATATAATTACGTTTTTTCAACCCTAGAGCCAGGTTCTGCAAACCCTGCGCGCTGGCAGCTGAGGCAGACATCAGCACGGCAGTGCCTACAATCGTTCCCAGAATGGGCAGTGGATAAGGCAGCAGCACATCCATCGTTTGAGTGAAAACGGATACTTCATGGTTTGTCGGATCAGCGATATCCAGGATAGCCGGACCAACAATGAGCATGGTTGCGGCTGTAGTGCCCATAATGATCAATAAACTGGTAAACGCCCGCCTGCTTCGGACTTCATCGGTACCTTCATAGGCCGCCACCAGGTTGGCAAATACCTCGATCCCTGTCATTACCGCGAGGATGCGGACATATCCCGCCAGGGTGAAATGGAAATATTCTCCCTGAAAGGCTGCAAGGTTAAAGTCCGGCAATTGAAATCCACGCTGCCAAATTGTCGCGCCAATCATCACCCACAGCAGCACCAGCACTCCCGCTGTGGCAGGTCCAAAGGTGCGGGCAGCAACTTTAGGACCCCGATTTACCAACCAACCGGTTAAGATGCTGAGAGCGATAGCTATAAATGTGCGGTATTGAATGCCGAAAATCGCACTATTCAATACTGGAAGACGGTCAGCGATAAAAGTGACCATGGCAGCCATACTGACCAAAAAGGTCAGAGTATATTCCACAAAAGTGATTGCCGCGTTGACTTTTACTGCCCAGCTGCCAAATTCCTCTTCACTTAAGCCGCTGCCCCCACTGCCATCTGTGACCCAGCGCATCACCAGCCGGTACATAGCGGAAACCACCATGATGGTGATAATCACCAACCAGACCGACGCGCCAAAGGTCACCCGGGCAACCCCGGCTACCACAATTAGCTTTAAGAACGGTCCAAATACATACAATGGCGAGGTAGCTGGATCCCCTCCTCCAGCGAGCGCACCTTCAAAAGCATTGTTTAATTTATTCGAAATCTTAACTGCCATAACTTTTTTTCCCTGCTCTCCTACCCAAGGATCAATCGGACATGAGTTTTCCTATCTTGACTCTTTCTTATTAAATTTCCTCTCTGGTTGTTACCTAAAGAAGGAAAGTGATCTCCACCCGCGGCATCGCACTTTCTTCCGATCGGGTTCAAAAAAAATAGCAAGGAAAAACCCTGCTATCCATTCCTGAGACCATGATTTACAATTATACCGTACTTCAACTACCTCTCCAATACCATGAAGAGAAACTCTATGAACCACCTTCAATCTCATTTTTTACTTGATCCGGAGGTGATTTTCCTTAATCACGGCTCCTTCGGGGCGACCCCAAAGCTGGTTTTTGATACTTATCAGGACTGGCAGCGACAACTGGAAACCCAGCCTGTGAAATTCCTTATCAAGGATTTTAATGATAATTTACGGTCAGCTCGTCACCAGCTGGCTGCCTCCCTGGGTGCAGATTCGCCTAACCTGGTTTTTGTCCCCAATGCTACCTTCGGGATGAATATCATCGCCCGGTCCCTTAATTTTCAAGAGGGGGATGAAATGTTGACCAGCAACCACGAGTATGGAGCCTGCGATAATATCTGGTCCTTTTTAAACCGGAAAACAGGAGTGAAGGTTGTCAGGCAGGAAATCCCCCTTCCCCTGCCGTCCCCTGAGGAAATCGCGGACAGAATATGGCAAGGTGTGACAGATCACACCAGATTAATATCCCTGAGTCAAATTACTTCCCCCACTGCTGTGCACCTTCCAGTAGAAGAAATCTGCCGGAAGGCCAGGGATGCGGGGATCCTGACCTTGATTGATGGGGCACATGCTCCGGGTCAGCTGGATCTAAACCTGGAAGAAATCGGTGCAGATTTTTATGTCGGGAACTGCCACAAGTGGTTAATGGCGCCTAAAGGGTCAGCTTTCCTCCATATCCGTCCGGGACACCAGGAGCTCATTGAACCATTGGTGGTCAGCTGGGGCTGGGGGGAGAACTGCCCTTATGAAAGCGATTCCCGTATCCTGGAGCTTTTGGAATGGTGGGGCACGAAAGATCCAGCAGCCTACTTGAGTGTGCCGGCGGCAATCCAATTCCAGGAGGACCACAATTGGGATGATGTCCGGGAAGTTTGTCGGGATATGCTATCAGAAACCCTGGCGCGAATCGAAACGTTGACAGGGATGCCATCGATCTACGGGCACAACAAGGGAAATTTCATCCAGTTGGGCGCTGCCGAACTGCCAGCGGGATGCCAGCCCGAGAAGCTGCAAAGCTGGCTGGATGAAAAGTACGGGATTGAAATTCCCGTTATCAACTGGGAAAACCGCTGGCTCATCCGGCCCTCGGTACAGGGCTACAACACCCGGGAGGAGTTGGATAAATTAGTGGAGGTTTTGCAATCCTACCTGAAATTGAGACAGGAATAAGGGCGACTCGCCCCTTCGATAAACTCAGGACAGGCGGGTCGCCCTAATGTTACGAGATAAGGATTAATTATTTTTTCCCTGGAAGTCGAATGTAATCATTTAAGCCTAAAAAACCTGAACAAAGCTGGACGTAGGCATAGATTTCAAGCGAAAACGGCAAATATCCCCCGTACCCTAACAGGGGCATTTCAAAAAGGTGGCAGCAGTCAGCATAAGGAATAGAATAAATCCATTTAGGATAAGAATAGAAATTCCACATCTCCCAGAAAAAGGCAGTAATCAAGACTCCGGCAAAAAGCGACCCTATGGGACGCCAATCCCCTTTCCTCAACCAGGACACCAGGGAATCGTTTCCCAGCCAGATGTTAATCGGTTCCAGGATAAAATAAATTGATAACCACACCAGGGGAAAAAAGAGTTGAGGCCACAGCAATAACGATGCTAATCCCAGCCACCCGCCCAGAAAAACTGCGATTTCCACCCCGCGTCCAGGATCCAATCTGGGTCCGCGCTGTAGCCGGGATAAAAAAGAAAAGCTGCCGGCGAACTCCGCGCTTTCCAGAACCGCGGGGATCACAGTAGAAAAACTCAAACTGGCCAGTACCGCATACTCCAGATTTGAAAATGAGTCCCGCCCCAGATAAAACCAATTCTGTAATCGCGAGTTCAACCCTTCAAATACCCACCACAACGGAATAGAGAGCAGGAACAACAGGATAAATCTCCACCAGCTCCGGGAAAGAAGTGAGCTCCGTTTCCTGTGGAACACCAGACCATCCATCAGCAGGATGTATCCCAGCCAGAGCGGGAAAAAACCCAGCCCTGTTCTAACCCCTGGGCCAAACCAATTCAGCGGCCAGAAAATCAAAATTAATCCCAGTCCGATCCATCCTTGAGGAGGAAATTTCCTAATCCTGGCAATCATAGCCGTTCTCTTGGCAGCTCATACAATTCAACCAGAACACCCCCGGCACTTTTAGGATGCAGAAATGCCAGTTTGCGGCCGTCGTCCATGGTAATCGGCTTTTCGTCGATTAATCTCACGCCCTTTTCCCGCAGGTCAGCTATTTTGGCGCTGATATCCTCAACTTCGATGCAAATGTGGTGCAGCCCCGGACCGCGCTTCTTGAGGAATTTCGCCAAGCTGGAATCTGCAGTTGTGGGTTGGACCAGCTCAATTTCACTTTCCCCCAGCGGGAGGAAAGCTATTTTCACTTCCATACTGGAAACAGTTTCCACATGATCCAGAGTTAAGCCCAACTGATCCTGCCAAAAGCTTAATGCCTGGTCCAGGTCTTCTACCAGCACAGCAACATGATTAAGGCGTATGAGGTCTGTCATAGAATTATTATAGTATAGGATTAAGACCTCCGAGGTCGATACAGTAGATAAATCATCGCCCCGGAGACGGGGCTCAGAGCATCCTCCTCTCGCTCCCAAGCCCGTCCTCGGGCGTTTTGCATTTTTCAAGGGAATTATCTGGAAAATAGGAAGAATCAACAGTGATTCACCAGAAAACTAGATAGATCATCAACTGTGATTACAGGATCCTTTCCAAGATCATAAAAACATGCTGTTGAATACTGGTACTCTGATCTATCCTCGGGTGAATACCATCCCATCTCAACGGGATTATTATGAATGTATTCCATTTTTTGACTAAGAAATTTCTCGGTCACGATGTTCTTGGCTTGAAAGTTTATCCATATTTTATGAGATTTCCCTGGTTTAGCATTTTCAGCAAATACTGATAAGTATCTCTCATGCCCCATAGCTTTTGCTTTCCTCAGGATTTGGTGAGCTGTATATGAAGCGAATGATTGAATATTATAACTAATCGTTAGCGGATGTGTCGGATGTGAAATCCAATGGAGATGGTCAGGCATGATCACGAATGCAAACACTTTCATTTTTTGATTATTGCGGTGCCATTCTAGGGACTGTAAAATAATATCCGAATAACACTTCTCATTGAACAATTTTAGCCATTGAATAATTGTACCTGTGACAAAATATAGATGGCCTGAATCGTGATATGGTTTGAAATTCATTTTCCCCCCGGTAAACAAATATAGATAAATCATCGCCCCGGAGACGGGGCTCAGAGCATAACCCTCTCACTCCTATGCCCGTCCTCGGGCGTTTTGCTTTTAATGCCCCACTGGCCAAATCATCTCCATGGGATCATCACCTAGCGATGGGACTCAAAGCAAAATCCTCTAAAACCACCCCTGCGGACGATACTCCCCCCACACCTCACGCAGCGCGCCGGTAATCTCCCCCAGAGTAACCTCCCCTTCCACACAATCAATCAAAAGCGGCATCAGGTTTTCGGTGCTCCTGGCAGCTTCCTGTAAATCACTCAATAGTCTGTCTACACGCGAACCATCCCTCTGCTTCCTCAGCTGGGAGAGACGTTTTTTCTGGTCTTTTTCCAAAGCCGGATCCACCGAAAGCAGCTCCAGCGGGAGGTCTTCCTCCAAAGGGTAAATGTTCACTCCCACTTGATGGATCTCCCCTCCCTCAAGCGCAAGCTGCTGCCGGTAAGCTGCCTCCTGAATTTCTCCCTGGATATAGCCGTTTTCAACAGCGGTCAGCGCTCCCCCCTGCCTGTCGATCTCCTCCAAATACTCTCGGGCCCGGGATTCGATTTCATCTGTGAGTTCTTCAATCAGATAGGATCCGCCCAGGGGATCTATGGTGTTAGCCGTTCCAGAT
>CBDVDO010000129.1:0-5149 GCA_965372765.1 uncultured Anaerolineales bacterium | reverse complement strand
TTTGTTGCTGCAGGAGCCGCCTTATGTGCCTCTCCGCGAGTTACTAGAGTCATCGCCAGCAACCCGAACAGGAAAAAAGCCGGGCCAGAAAGGAAAATGGTTCGGAAGTTGCTGCCAAACAGATCTATCACGGTGCCCATCATCAAGGGCGCAAACGCAGCACCAACTTGTGAAGCCAGATAGTATAAACCCGTGTATGTCCCCAGCAGACTCTTGTCATCCGAGGTATCAATTACCATCGGCAGGGTATTCACGTTTATTAAAGCCCACCCAAATCCGCTGATTGCCAGCACAATCCCTATTTGAGTCGCAGTTGTCGCAAAGTAACCTAATACCATATCCAGACCAAAAAGAAGAATTCCAACGTTGATTGTGAGACGCCTTCCAAATCGCTCGCCAATAAACCCGGCCGGGATTGCGAAAAGGATAAATGTTACCCCGGCAAGTCCGAACAAGGTAGGCGCGAGACCTTCACTTACTCCCAATTCGTTTACAGCATATGAGGTAAAAAAGGTTCCAATACCTTCATAGGCGATAAACATCAGGAAAATGGCACCCAACAGAGCGAACAAACTGCGCCGGTATTCGAGGGGTACAATTGAAAATCCTTTTAAAGCGCTAACTGCCTGTTCTTCTTCGCTGATTTGGTGATCTTCAGGTCGAGTCGAGTCGTCTAACGCAGGTTCTTTGGTCGTGATAAATAATAGGGCTATCGCGAAAATCAAAATTGCTGCTCCCCCAATAAAAGGGTAGAGTGGATTAATGTCAAACAGCTGGGCTAAACCAAAAGCGCCGATGATAAAACCTATACCTCCCATAAAGTTGATCACCCCGTTGGCTTTGCTTCTTAATGGCGAGGGAATCAGGTCCGGCATAAGAGAAATCACTGGAGTGCGTAAAACGGCCATAGCCAGCAGAACAACAGCCGCGGCAATCATAAACAATGAGAAAGCACCTGTGTTATTGGTAATTGTGCCGTTGTATTCAGGGTTAATCAATCCTACAGCAATCGGCATCAAGATGAATGCCAATGCAGCCAGGGGTGCTGCGGTGAGAATAAATGGATAACGACGGCCAATCGGGGTTCGAATTCTGTCGCTCCAGATCCCTATCATAGGAAGGATAAAAATCGCAGCCAGGTTGTCGATTCCCATGATTGCCCCGGTGGTTGTAGCATTGAGACCAAAACCAAGAATATTCTTTGAACTAGCGAATCCGGGATGACCTGCTTGGAGAAAAATAGGCACAAAAGCGTTATATATCTGCCAGACAACCGTAATACCCAGGAAACCATTTCCTACCATGAAAATTTTCTTCCAATCAAGCTTCATCGGTTTACTCCTTGTCCTTTGCTGGCAAGTTGTATTCAGTGTTCAGTATTCAAAATACAGGACTTCTATCAGCAATAGAAAATTTTTAAACCTACCAACCTTCAACTTTCAAACTTTCAACGGTTTTGTCCCCCCGGCTCCCGGTCAGTCATTTATCCTCTATATTTCATCCAGATCAAAGTCCGGGCAGGTTTAAACCAATGTGTTTCCAAACTTAGATTGGTCTTCCGTTTGGGGAAATTTAGCCTTAAAGACCTTTTGGGGCCGGGACTATTTAACCAATGAGGGAGAAAAGCATCCAGCAGTACACCCTCAGTTTCCGCAGATGATGCAATCCAGATCCAATCTGCATGAGTCTTGGATGATTGCCAGGAAACCACGCCAATCAATTCACCCCCCGCAGTTACAGCCCACTGCTTGATTTTTGGTTCTACCAGGAGAAGACGGGATATCGTTCCCGGCAATCCTCCTCTTAAATACTCCGGTCTCAGCGGCAAATGCCAGCGCACCTCAGGAGGATAATTGTTATCCAGCCACATCTTTTGTTGGATCCAATATTTCGCCCTGTGATCCTGAACCGTAAACCCGGGGACATGCCAATTCAGGAACTCTTGATTGATTTCCCTTGGTTTTAATATCCAGGTAGTCCTGCGGGATATCTCCTTAAATCCTTTCCTGAGATAAAGATCTACCGCGGCCTGATTGCCTTCATCGACCTGCAGCCAAATGCCATCCAGCCGTCGGGGCAGCAGGAAATCCAGTGCCTGCTGGACCAGAGAGCGGGCAATCCCTTTCCTCTGATAATCCGGATGAACAGCCACATTAGCAATCATGTAGTACTGTTTCCTTCCGATATGGTAGGGGATTAAACTTAAATTCCCAACAATCTCTCCCCTTTCTTCCCAGACATAACCGGTAAATGGCATCGAAACCCGCCCCGCCATTTGATAAGCCCATTCTTGGAAGCGTTGATTTCTCGCTGAGGAGCGCATTTTCCGCAGCAGGGCTTCTCCGTCTGGTGTCAGCCGATCAGCAAAACAGAGTTCTACCAGATCTGACACCGAAAGCAGATCAGAACGAACATCAAAAGGGCGGATAGGAAGAGATCCTGGCGTCTTCGCCAAACGAGCGGTCATGGGTTAAATTTTACCATCAAGAGCTTATTGGTGATTAGTGACCAGTATGTAGTGATATTCTGAATTTTGTTCTCTCGCCTTTTCTTTTGTAGACAGAAACAGTTGCCCTTCGATACGCTCTTCGATACATCCCTGCGGGATTACTCAAAGCTACTCAGGACGCCTGTTTCTTCAATTTCACTTTTCGACTCGTCCCCGCAGGATTGCTCAGAGTTACTCAAGACGCTTTGTTCATATATTGTCCAGACAGGCATCCTGAGTAGCGCGACATAGGAGCGCATATCGAAGGGAGCCGGCTCAAAATCACACTACTTCCTAAATGCAGGCTTTTTCGCCAGGTACTTAATCAGATCCCAATTTCCTTCAATCAGCGCTTTTTTCTTAGCTCTTGACCACCCCTTGATCTGCTGCTCAGCTAAATATGCATCTTCTTTTGAGGGCATTCGTTGACAGAACTTCATCTTCACTGGAAGTCTGCCCTTTGTCCAGTTACCTCCTTCGCCGGTTTGATGCTGATACAATCTGCTCTCTAAGTTTGTCGCATTGCCAGTATAGTAGGATCCATCAGTGCATTCAAGGATATAAATCCAGGTTTTTGGCATATAACCCCCTTTTTGCAATAAAGCCTAACAATTGCCCTTCGGTACGCTCTTCAACACATCCCTTCGGGATTACTCAGAGCTACTCAGGACGCCTGTTCAGTTGTTTGCCAGCAAGGCATCCTGAGTACCCTGAGCGAACTCCGAGTGTAAACAAGGAGGAAGCCGAAGGGGTATCGAAGGGAGCCGTCTATTTTCAGAACTTTCAGAATTATTCCAGACAACTAGTGACGGGGTTTACGACCCAAAAAGGAGAGTTGGAAAGACTGCAGTTTTTATTTCCCCATTCAAATTTCAATCAAAATTGTGACCGGACCATCATTGTGGATTTCCACCAGCATATGGGCGCCAAATCGCCCCCTGGACGTTGGTAACCCTAATTCTTCCAGGCAGGAAGAAAAATAATCTACCAGCGGCTCAGCTATCTTTGGAGGAGCAGCATCTGTAAAGGAAGGCCTATGGCCTCGCCTGGTATCCGCGTAAAGGGTAAACTGCGGCACCACCAGCGCTTCTCCCTCAATATCCATTAGGGATAAATTCATTTTCCCCTGTCCATCTTCAAATATCCGCAAATGGGCAATTTTCTGAGCCAGCTTTTGAGCCTGCTCTTTCGTGTCGTCTGGTCCTACACCGAGCAAGATAACCAAGCCCCGGTTAATTTCGGAGATCATTTTTCCCCCAACCGAAACTCTTCCCTCTTGCACCCGCTGAATGACAGCTTTCATGACTTAATAAAAACCAATTGCGTCACGCACCTGCTCCATGGTTTCAGAGGCAATCACCCGCGCTCTTTTCCCTCCATCCAGCAGGATATCTTTGACATAATCCGGATCCTTTTCCAGTTCTGCCCTCCTGGCACGGAACGGTTCCAGGTGCTTGTTGAGATTCATTGCCAGTTTTCGTTTGCAGTCCACACAGCCAATCTCGGCTTTGCGGCAGTCCTTGTTGATCTGCGCAATCTCTTCCGGGGGCGAAAATACCTTATGCAAGGTAAACACATTGCAGATATCAGGATCACCGGGGTCGCTGAGCCGGATGCGCTGGGGATCTGTGACCATTTGCATCACCCGCTTTTCAGTTTCCTCGGGGGTGGCTGCCAACTCGATGTGATTATTGAGGCTTTTACTCATCTTTCGCTCGCCATCAAGTCCCAGGACTTTCGGAATCTGGGTCACTTTCGGATAGGGCTCCACCAGGATATCTGTTTGGTAGCGATAGTTAAAGGACCGGACAATTTCCCGGGCAAACTCAAGATGAGGAATCTGATCCGTGCCTACCGGCACTTTATCTGCTTTATACAAGAGAATATCAGCGGACATCAGCACTGGGTATCCAACAAGACCATAGTTTACATTATCCGGATTGTCCCGAACTTTTTCTTTAAAGGTCGGCAATGCAGTGAGTTTCCCCAGCGGAGTCACCATGGAGAGGATCGTGTGCAGTTCCATTACCTCTTGGACATGAGACTGGACAAATATGATGCTCTGATTCGGGTCCATCCCGGCCGCCAACCAATCCAGAGCCATCTCCTGGGTATTGAGTTTCAAATCTTTTGTAGTTTCAATGGTTGTTAACGCGTGAATGTCCACAATGCTGTAAACGCACCGGTATTCATCCTGAAGAGCAACATAATTCCGAATCGCTCCCAAATAATTTCCAAGATGCTGGCGGCCAGTAGGCCTGGCACCGGAAAATACACGCCCCTTCTTTTCTGCCATTTAACCCTTCTCCTTCATATGTTTTTCGAACAGTCCAATTATTTCAGGAGGATCTGCATGCCTTCCGGTCTCAAGTTTCGAATAGATCAAATCACCATTTACTCTTATTTCATATTTGCCCCCATCTGCCGGGATCAAGGAAATTTCAGTGATGGTGGAGACATAATCTTTTATGAATGCGCTCATCAAACTGATGGCCCTTGGTATATAGTTTCAAGGAACGCAGTATTCAATGGATATATTATTCATGGTTACTTACTCCAATATATTTTTCCAAAATAGTATAACACAAGCCTTTCTATCAAATTATCCCGGGGGGAAATACCCGCGTTTATTATCCGGAAAGTAACTCTTCTTCAGTCCAC
>CBDVDO010000128.1:0-5188 GCA_965372765.1 uncultured Anaerolineales bacterium | reverse complement strand
ATCTTCTTTCCAATTGCAGCCATGCCCGAGATCGCCCGCCTTGAGTCCCTGTTTCTACCTGGTACACATTATGCAATTATTACCCGCGGTGTTTTTCTAACGGGTATTGGCCTGGAAACTTTATGGCCCAATGCTATTATGCTTTTGATAATCGGCACAGCGTTTATACTGGTAGCGTCTTTGTTCTTCAAGAAAAAGCTAGCCTGACAAATCATCATCCGGAATATTATGATACGCCGAATTTTTGCCCTGATTAAAAAGGAGTTTATCCATCTTCGTAGTGACTGGTGGATGCCTGCCTTCATGTTGATTGGCGGTGCCATAGAACTGCTCCTGATTGGGTGGGCTACATCCCGTCCAATCACCAACCTACCTCTGATGATCTGGGATCAAGATCACAGTCCGGCTAGCAGAGAATTAGTTCTCGCCTTGGAAAACACTGGCACTTTTCTAATTGAGGACCAAGTGCAATCCCTATCCCCTATTGAAGATGCCCTGAACCGCGGTGAAATTAATGCAGCATTGATCATCCCGCCAGAATATTCCACTCAGCTGACTTCACCTCAGGGTAAACCGACACTTAGCGTTATTCTCAATGGAGCAGAAAGCATTCCAGCCAGAGAAGCTCAACGAGCAATTGAAGGAGTGGTTCGTGATCTGGGAGAACAGGTCGTGCTTCAGCATCTCGGGCTGAATCCTCAGCAAACTGCCGGGTTTAATTTCAGCCTCAGGGTGTGGTTCAACGAAACTCTCAGCGAAGCTTATTACACTACTCCCGCAGAACTTGGTCTAATGCTTGAGTTTACAATCCTCCTTTTTGCCGCTATGACTTTCTCGCGTGAAAAAGAATTCGGAACTCTTGAACAGATGCTGGTGATGCCGTTCTCCTCACTTGAAATTATTCTCGGCAAAGCCATCCCTGTGATCTTGGTTGGCCTGGTTGACTTTGGACTCATGCTAGGTGTGATTCATTTTGCCTTTCATGTCCCTATCCGGGGATCTGGACTGCTTCTCTTTGTGCTTGCCTTTGGATACACCATTGTTGAACTTGGAAAAGGAATGGCTATTTCCGTGTTCTCTAAAAGTCAGCACCAGGCTTTCCTGATGGTTCTAATGATCGGTATGATAGATTTTATGTTTTTAGGATATGCAGTTCCGGTTGAATCAATGCCGCGGATTATGCAGCTGCTGGCAAACATTATTCCTGCTCATCATTGGCTGAATATCCTCCGCAGCATTCTATTGAAAGGATCTGGCCTGGCTTCACTTTGGTCCAGTATCCTGGCTCTTGTTATTCTAGGGATTATTATTAATACATTTTCTCTGTTGTATGTCCGCAGAAAGTTGGAGTAGTTTATGAATAATAATCAAATCACCGGCAGGGCTGAAAACCTGGTCAAAGAATTTGGTGATTTCAGAGCGGTAAATCAGGTCTCATTTACCCTCCACCGGGGAGAGATATTTGGTTTTCTTGGTCCCAACGGATCAGGGAAAACAACCACAATCCGGATGATGCTGGGCTTGTTGACGCCTACCCGGGGGCAGGTTGAAATCCTGGGAACAAAAATGGACGGTCAATCGTCATCTATTCTTCCCCGCATAGGGTACATGTCCCAGCGTTTCTCACTATACAACGATCTGACCGTACTCCAGAATTTAAACTATTACGGTCAGGCGTATGGTTTGGATTCCTCTGTACGCAAGCTCCGGATTAAGGAAGCAGTGACAATGTCAGGACTATCAGGTTCTGAACACATTAAAACAAAGGACCTGGCTGGAGGGTGGCGGCAGCGGTTAGCGCTCAGCGCGGCCATTCTGCATCAACCAGAGGTCCTTTTTCTTGATGAACCCACCGCAGGTGTTGATCCGGTGTCCCGCCGTTCGTTCTGGGATCTGCTCTACACCCTTGTTGCTCGGGGAATATCTGTTTTCATCACAACCCACTATATGGATGAAGCTGAACATTGCCACAGGCTTGCTTTCATCCAGCGCGGGGAAATCATCGCCCAGGGCTCGCTAAGGGAAATAAAACAAACCATGATGCCTGGGCAGGTTCTGGAAATCGACACAGATCAAGCTGGCAGAGTAATCAGGATCCTGCGCGAAGCTTATCAAAACGGGGATACGGATTACAAAGATCTTGAATTACATGGCTCGCTTGTCCATCTTATTTCACCACAGGCCCAGAGTCTTTCTCGAAAAATTAAGAAACTGCTGACTGCAGAAAAAATCACTATAAACTCCATGTCTGTCGTTGACCCTACCCTAGAAGACGTGTTTATCGCCTGCATGCGAGAAAAAGTACCGGAGGTCCACCATGAATAAAAAATCTATCCAACCAATGCTTATTTCAACTGTCGTTATTCTCCTGCTTCTTTCTGGCTGCGATACACTGGCAGCTGAATTTGGAGCAGATGCAGAGGATAGGATCATCCAGGCTTCAGGCATGGTTGAAGCCCAACAGGTCTCTATTGCCTCAGAACTCAGCGGTCGAATAGCGGAAGTCCTTGTCAGTGAAGGCGACCAGGTACAAGATGGAGATCCAATTTTCCGGTTGGAAAACGAAGTCCTTGCCGCGCAACTCGAACAGGCCAAAGCTGCTTACGATTCCACTCTCGCTCAACAAAAAGGAGCCCGTGCTGCACTCTCTGCAGCAGAAGCAGCTCACACCGCTGCTGAAGAAAACCTGATATCTGCCGCCGCGCATTTCCAGCTAGTACTGAATGAAGCTCTGGCTATTGAAGCGTTTGACCGGGTGGAAAATTGGAACCATAATCCGGGCACTGAAATCAATCTCCCTGCCTGGTATTTTATGAAGGACGAACTAATCCAGGCAGCTGAAGCGGAAGTGGAAAATGCGAGAGCTTTTATTGAGACTGAAGAAACCAGATTTGCAGGAGTCCTCCGGGATGTTGGCAGCAAAGATATTGTTTCTGCAGAAGAAAGACTAGCGAAAGCTCAAGCTGCTTTCGCGGTCGCAGAAAACCTGCAGGATCGTGATACCGGTTATACAGGCAGAGAAGAACTAAACGACTTTGTCCAAATCATGGTAGATTCTGCAGAATCTGAACTAGAAGATGCTCAAAATTCTTATGAACAACTTCTATCAGATCCAGATTACGAAGAGATTCTGGAAGCCCGCGCCAGAGTTGCTGTTGCCCTTGAAAGATATGCTCTTGCTCAAGACGCCTTGAACGCTCTGCTTACCGGTGAAGATTCCCTGGTAGTAGCTGTTGCCCAGGTGGGCATCTCCCAGGCAGAAGCAGCAGTGATTCAAGCTCAGTCCCAGATTATCTTAGCCAGATCGAATCTTGAAACTGCTCAAAAAGCTATCCTACAAGCACAGTTAGCTCTTGATTTGGCAAACCTGCAGCTGGATAAGTTAACCGTGTATGCTCCAATTGCCGGCACCATCCTCATCCGCACCATCGAAAAAGGAGAAATCCTTCAAGCAGGCTTGACCGCGATGACTATTGGGGTACTGGATAATTTAACTATAACGGTATATATCTCAGAAGATCTTTATGGTCAAATTAAACTAGGGGACCACGCAGAGCTCAGCTTTGACTCCTTCCCTGATATTGTATTTTCTGGCGAAGTTATCCGCATCGCTGATCAGGTAGAATTCACTCCCCGAAATGTTCAGACCAAGGAAGAACGACAAAACACAGTCTATGCTGTTAAACTTTCTGTTAACGATCCTGATCACCAATTAAAACCCGGCATGCCGGCTGATGTGGTTTTCAGCCCTTAATCTGCTTGTAATAGAAAAAACCTGGTCTTTTTCTGGAGCTCACTCCATAATAAAGACCAGGTTTAATTTTCGGAACTAAATTTAATCGAATTAATCGCTCTCCAGAGCTTTATCCAATCGGTCCAAATCCAGATTTTCCTTTACATAACCGAGGAATTTATCCAGCTTTTCCTTTTGCCCGAGTCTGGTTTTTCCAAAGATCCGATCCAGAGCCTCCACGGTTTCCATAGTATTCCCAGACACCAGAAGAATGGGCACACCCATGTTTTCTGCCTGCTTAATGATCAAGTTGTTCGGATGTAAATTCCCGGTAAGTATCAAACAGGTAGTGGATGTCTCCATCGCTGCCAGCTGAATATCAGTCCTGTCCCCACCGGTGATAACTGCTTTGTTTTGCTGTTTGCGAAACCTTCTAATAGCAGAATCCTCCGTCATCGCTCCAACCATGAGCGCTTCAACCAATGATTCTTCATTCCTGCATGAAGTCAATACTTCAGCATCCAATACTTCAATTATCTCTCCAACGGATAACGCAGCCAGTTCCCGGTCATTGGGCAGAACTCCAAGAATAGGTACGCCTTCTTTTTCCAGGAAGGGTACAGCTACATTCTTTACAAAATCCATCGCATGTTCCGGAACCCGGTTGATCACAACCCCGGCTAATGAATTAGGAAGACGGAATTTTACCGTCAGAACATCATCCAATAAACAGGCATCTTCACAGTATTTAACAACAACCAGAATTTCGCTGCCTAATTCTTTGGCAACATCCGGTGTAGATAAATTCATGACATATCCTTCCCTAAGGCTTCCTCCACCTTCAAGCAGTAATAAGTCTTTTTTCTCCTCCAAGAATTTTGCTGCTTCTAAAACCCGGGGCATAAAATCAACTTTCTCTTTCCCAGTAAGATAATCATGAAGAATTTCCGCAGTAACCACAACCGGTGACATCTCCCATGGCTTTGCGTTCATACCCAGGATATCAATCACAAATGCGGCATCTTCATCAGCTATTTTGTCACCGATTCTCCAGGGTCTTAAACTAAATGGCTTCAAATATCCAACATTGAGCCCTCGTTCCTGATACAGTTTCCCCAAAGCCAAGCAGAGAGCAGTCTTACCAGAATACTTCTCGACAGAAGTAATATATAATGACTTCATTTTTTCTCCTTATTTCTCACTTGATAAAACCAAACGCATGTCAATAGCAATCGCGCCCTGACCTTTGGGATAAACAATCAGGGGATTGATATCAAATTCTGCGATTTCGGGGAATTCCTGTACAAGCTGTCCCATCTTCAACAATGTATCAATGATAGCTTCTTTATCAACTGGTGGTTTTCCTCGGATGCCTTCCAGCAGAGCTTTGGCACGGATTTCCTCCAGCATAGCTTGCGCTTCCAGCCGGGTGAAAGGCGCTACTCTAAAAGTAAC
>CBDVDO010000127.1:0-5248 GCA_965372765.1 uncultured Anaerolineales bacterium | reverse complement strand
CCTCCCCTAAGTCAGCTTCATCACCACCATGCCCAAGATGTCTGCGGCTTTGTCCGCTTGATCTGCCATGTTTGATACATGCCGGTAGACTTCCCGGCGTCGAAGCATAACCATTAAGGGGCTGAAATCCTTAGCCTGGGTAAACAGCTCGCCTATAGCTACCCGGTAAAGGTGCTCCACCTCATTTTCGATTTTTTTGGCCCGCCTGGCATGGTCACCAGCGACACGGGGGTTAGCAAATAAGCGGTGAAATGCCATTTCCAACTCTTCCGTCGCTTCCCTGGTCAACTTCACCATTCTGATTAAATGTTCATCCGCTTCAATTCCCAACAGCTGCATTTCCTCCACTGTTGTGTAGCAGTAATCGATAATGTCATCGATATAAAGCGATATCATAAAGATATCTTCCCTGTCCAGGGGAGTTATGAAGGTGTTATGTAACTCATCGATCAGGATGCGGCGGATTTCGTCCGCTTCTATCTCTTTTGCCCTCATCTGGTCGATAGCTTTATCTTTTAGCTCAGATTTGCTGAGCCATTTTTCAAGCAGCCGAACTCCTTCCACTGTGATCTGGGCTTGTTCAATTAATAAACTAACGAATTTGTCTTCTCTTTGACCCCTTTTAAAAATACCTGCGACACCCATTTTTTGCCTCCATTTCTGGATCCTTCCCTCATCCAGCAATCCTAAGGGATGAGATAATCCACAAGATAATATAATAGAGCCGCGAATCCTGCCGTCACCGGAACAGTCAGGAACCAGGCAATCAAAATGTCACTCATCACTCCCCAACGAACCATGGATTTTCGGTGGGCCGCCCCGACACCGATAATAGATGAACTGACAACATGCGTTGTACTGACCGGACCGCCGAATAACGAGGCGCCGAGAATGACCACCATCGATGATAGCTGTGAGGTGAAGCTGTGTATGGGCCGAATCCGATAAAACTTCCCACCCAGGGTATGGATAATCCTCCACCCCCCTAACGCGGTCCCAATACCGATTGCAGCCGCACTGGACAGAATGACCCACCAGGGAACATGAAATTCCTGCTGATAACCCAGCACAACCAGGCCCATAGTGATGATTCCCATCGTTTTCTGGGCATCATTGGTTCCGTGACTGAGCGCCAGGGTGAAAGCGGTGGGAATTTGAGCGTACTTAAAGATTAGGTTAGCTTTGGGTGTCGCATTGCGGACAGCTCTCATGCTGATCCGCATGGTAACTTGTCCTAATAAAAATCCCAAAACCGGTGATAAAAAGAGCGCCAAACCAATCAATGCCAAGCCTTCAAGTTTTAAGGCTTGCACACCGGACCCTACCACCACTGCGCCGACGATTCCACCGATCAGGGCATGCGAAGAGCTGGAGGGGATTCCAAAAAACCAGGTGATCAGATTCCAGATGCTGGCGCTTAATAAGGCAGCCAACACAACTGCGATGGTAATTGAACTAAGTAGCGCAACATCCTTCCCAATGGTGTTGGCCACTGCCACACCAAAGATGAAAGGTCCGATAAAATTTGCCGAACTGGCGATGATCAGCGCAGCTGTAGGCGTCATTGCCCGGGAGGAAATCATGGTCGCCACGACATTGGCGCTGTCATGGAAACCATTTAGAAAGTCAAAGATCAATGCCAGGGCAATGAGAATAATAATTAATATGTGTTCCATATACAACTTCCTCGAATCCGCAGAAGAGCCGTTCAAATGGTCGCTCTGAAATAAAGCAGAAAGATCCCTGAAAAACCAGGTGTTCCTGTCGGAATGTCTATTATAACCAATAATATCAATCTCTGCGTTGGGAGTTATGATCGCTATATTTAATCCATCTAATCATTCCAGTCGAGACATAAACTTCCTCTTTATGCCGAATACAGTGAATACCCCACTCGATAGAGAAAACCTGATTAAACACCAGGCGGCAGCAAGATAATATCTTGCTGCCGCCTGTATCATTACTTTCTCATTCTCCATTCCTTGCTTATCGGATATCAAATCCTCAGCAAAAATCCATCAAACCGGGTTCTTCTTTTAGGATACCTAACAAACTGCTTTATTTTACCCACTCATTAAAATCTTCATTTGTCATGTCAGATCCGGTAAAAGCATTATAGTACGGCACATAATCCTCAGCTGAAAGCTCTTCTTCCATGTAAATTAATGCATCTGCAATGGCAAAAAATAATTTACCGGTGCCTTCTTCATAATCTGCTTTGATTTCCGCAAATTCATCCCAATCAATATCCAAATCTTCTCCACCAGAAGTAGAAAAGAAGGCTTTGATCTCCTCAATATTCTCAAAATATGGCACTAACCCTTTTCCCGCAACCAGGTCCTCCATATTAGCTGCCCGGTTGGAATTTCCAGCGTCATCAGTGATTCCTTCGTAGCCTTCCGCGGGTGCTGAAGCCATCAGCGCCGCTAAAACAGGGATGTTTAATCCCTCTTCAGAGAAAACAACCTCTCCGTAAAGCAACTCGTCGTCATAACCTTCATCCCAATTAACAAGGTCATATGTATACGAGGCATATTCTTCACTCACCCCGGGAGCTCCATCAAAAGCAATCCACTCCTCTCCGATCTTTACTTCAGCCCGGTAATGTGCCCAGGTCTCTCTTGCAGAGCGGCTGATATGGTTATAGTCCATATCCAGTCCAAGTGCTGCGAGCTTGGGTTGTAGAACCTTGTATTCTTCTGGATCCATACCCGCGCCTGCTTGGAAGATGGG
The DNA here is from genome assembly GCA_965372765.1 of uncultured Anaerolineales bacterium. Lineage (GTDB taxonomy): Bacteria > Chloroflexota > Anaerolineae > Anaerolineales > UBA11858 > B10-G9. The sequence goes on along the minus strand of CBDVDO010000127.1, from coordinate 2,515 downwards.
GTTTAAATCTGACATCAGGGTCTTGTACGCTGTTACCCGGCAATCCAGATCGTAATATTCTGCCATGGCGACAAAAATCGAGGCATAGTCCCAGCACAATCCATAGATTTTTCCATCAGCCATTCGGCGGTCCTGAACCATATCGCTAACTGGATAGATACCCGGCAAGAAAAAGTTCCACCGCATGGGGTGTGAAATATCAGCTTGTTGGTTCGGGTCTCCAATATAATGCATATTTGTGTTTTGCCAATTTATTATCATTTGAGCAATTTCCTGATCCGTACCGGAAAAGTCGGCTGCTCCAAGAGCTGTCATTTCTTCTTCTGAGAACGCTTGATAGGGATTGAATATCTCAAATTGCCCGTCAATGTCCCCAGCATCCTCCACTTCTTCAGTCTCTTCTTTGGTCTCCGTCACCTGAGTAGGTTCATCTGTAGGCTCCGGAGCCGCTGCTTCCTGGCTTTCTACTGAAGGTTCTGGCGGCAGCTCCTGATTTACTTCTGAGCCGGTAGAATTTGAGGAACAAGCAGCTAACATCAATAGACAGGCAACAATCAATATAAGAGTTTTCTTCATAATTACACATCCTCTTCATAACGATGGCTAAGTTATTTCACCTTATTATAGTAATAAGAAAGTGGACCACAAGCACTTATTTCGCTTTCTGACAAAGTTGTAAACTGTCAAGGGAATGCCAATTCTTTGATCGCCGCCTTCAATGGATATCCCGGTTGAATTAATTACAAGTACGGCGGATGTTGTTGGTTTATTTACCAATCAACTCGCCCAAAGTGTTTTATATAAATGAATGTCCCGGGGAAATAGAAAACCTTAGGTCAATATAGTTTCTCTTATGCAACTTGGGTTTCAGAGGGGAAATTGAATCGTAAATTCACTTCCCTGGTCTTGCCCCCCGCTGGCGGCAAAAATCTTACCGCCGTGCGCGACCACAAGGGCATGTGTAATCGCCAATCCCAGTCCTGATCCTCCTGATCTCCGATTTCGATCTGGATCTGCCCTGTAAAACCGATCAAACACATAAGGCAAATGTTCTGGGTCCAGGCCTGCCCCGCTGTCCTTTACAGACAGAAACACCTTGTCTTCGTCTGTAGATAATTGAATGGTAACTTCTCCTCCATTGGGAGTGTGTCGGATGGCGTTATTTAACAAGTTGTTTAAACATTGAGTGAGCCGGGCGCTATCCCCCTGGATTGAAGGTTCGCTCTCACGTAGGTCAAGGGTCAGGGTGACCTCTTGGTCTTCAAAAATTGGCGCATAAATTGAGGAAACGTCTTGAACCAGTTCACTAAGATTCACGTCGCTGCTGTTTAGTGAAAATTGTTTGGCTTCCAAGAGCGCCAGGTCATGTAAATCGTCTACAAGTCGTGAAAGCTGGCGGGTCTGGTCATACAACCTCGCTACCTCAACCTTATCCAGTTCATACACATCATCGAGAATAGCCCGCAGGTTTCCCTGGATTACAGTCAATGGGGTCCTTAATTCATGGGCGATGTCAGCCAGCATATTATTTCTAAGCCCATCCGCCTCTTCCAGCGCCTCAGCCATAGCATTAAAGGCAATAGCGACTTCTCTGATCTCGTCGCTTCCTTTAACTTCAATGCGTTGTGATAAGTCCTGGGAACCTACTGCTTTGGCAGCTTCAGCTAACTTATGCAGCGGCGAAGCCAGTCCCCAACAGCTGATAACACCTACCAGGATACCTACCATAGAAATGGAAAAGAGTATCCGTAACAAACTTTTTACCAGGTCTATCCGGGGATAATTAACCAATCTGTTAAATATGTTTGTCGGACCAGCCCCTGTTGGAATATGCTCTGTTATTTCTTCACCTTCGGAATAACTGAGGTTGATTTCTTCCGCATGGATTGTCAGATAAACAACTGTCGGAATCAAGAACAAAAAGATCACAAGCACAACATAGGTTAAGCTGATTCTCACCCACATTTGATTCATGACGAACGGTCCTTTAATCGATACCCAATGCCATGTACGGTCTGAATATAGGAGGGGGTTTTGGAGTCCCGGTCAATTTTACGACGCAGGTTCTTAATGTGGGAATCCAGTGTTCGCCCCAACCCCTCCGAGCGGTAGCCCAGGGCTTTCTCGGCCAGTTCATCCCGGGTAATGACAAACTCGGGGTTTACCATCAGAACTTTAAGCAGCTCAAATTCTGAGGGAGTCAGATCAACATTTTCACCTTGCAGAGTAAGTTCCCTTTTTCCGAGGTCAAGATGCAGGCTTCCTACTTGTAAAATTTTCGGGAGCGGGGATCCTTGTTGAAGTTGGCTGCGTCGCAGCAAAGCCCGCACCCTGGCCACTACTTCCCGGGGATTAAATGGCTTGGTGATGTAATCATCAGCACCAATTTCCAGGCCTACTATCTTATCGTTGTCTTCCACTCGGGCAGTGAGCATGATAATGGGCGTTGCTGCCAATTGAGAATCTGAGCGAACCAATCGGGCCACATCCCAGCCGTCACGGTCAGGAAGCATCA
>CBDVDO010000126.1:0-5409 GCA_965372765.1 uncultured Anaerolineales bacterium | reverse complement strand
AAAACCGCCCTGTGAATGGGTGAATTCCAATGCTCCACCTCGACCAACAGCACTGGGTGTATCGGAAAGTACTGTCCAACTATCCATTGTAACAGTATACCGCCAGAAATCGGTGGAATTTCCCTGTAGGGCGTAAATATAATTTCCACTAAAGTAGGCCAGCGCTCCCCCGTTTGTTACCCGGGCAGGTGCGTTTTGCCTTGTACTCCATGTGTCGGTGGAGATATTGTAGCGCCAGAAATTAGTGTTATTGGCACCCTGGAAGGTATAAAGAGTATTCCCTCCGGTCGCGATCAGGTTAGCACCGTACCCTACACTGCCAGGAGTATTCGCTCGGTTGCTCCAGCTGTCTGAAGAAATGTTGTAGCGCCAGAATTTATTTGAATTTCCACGCAGGGCATATATAAAGCTTCCACCGGGATATACCAGGGAACCACCCTGACTGACCCGATTGGGTGTGTCTTCCAGGGTTGTCCAGCTGTTGGTGGTGATGTTGTACCGCCAGAAATTGTCTGAGTTTCTTCCTCGCAGGGCATACAGAAAATTTCCTCCTGCATGTACTAGGTCTCCACCGCGCTGCACACCAGCTGGAGTAGAAGCCAGACTGTACCATTGGTCTGCCGAGATACTGTAATAGCCAAAAGTAGTTGAATTATTGCCCCTTAATGCATAGATACGATCTCCCCCGGCATATGCCAGGGAACCCCCACTATTAATCGTTAGGGGAGCAAATTGACGCAGGTACCAATTCCCAATTGGAAGTCCGGTCACCGAAATGCTTGGCGTGTATCCATTTATTGGACCCGGGAAAGGGAGCGGCTGGGGGATCCCCGCGTTGACGTCAACCTGGGTCCGAAATGCCGACTTATTGAGCACACTCCAGATGCCAAATTCAACTCCGGCATCTGAGGCATACTGCTCGTTGAAGGTCTCTGCTGCAGCCCGGGTGCCGAGTGATCGGGTACTGACAAAAGACAGGAAGGGAGTCAGGAGCATCGAACCTACAGCTAATGTGATCAGCGCGGCAGGTAAAGATCGGCCGGATTCTTGTTTTAACCCCTGGCGCAGCTTAAACAACAGATCAGGTAAATTTCTGATCGATTGTAAAACCCTATCTCTCTGACCGCCTTGATTTCTCAACCTTTTCATTCCCATCCTTTAATGAGATCGCATGGCAAGACTTAAATCCACGGTTTCTGACTCATCGCCGCTGGTAGAGGTTATTGACACGGTTAATAGTTGGCTGCTGGTGCTGAAAACCACGTCACCCTGGTTGGTGATATGCCTCGCCACCTGCAGGGTGGACTGAAGGATGCTGTTCTCAAAATGTTCCCGGACTAATGCCCCGTCTGAAACATCATATGAATAGCGGTATTGGTTAGTTGAATCAGCCCAGTTCAAGGTGCCGTAAACTGCTCCCGCCCCCGGGACGAAATTGGCAGATTCCAGGGCATCTCGACCCAACCACAGGGAAGCTACCTGGAGATCACTAGTAATAATAAGCTGATCGTTTCCCCAGCGGGTTACCAGGAAAAATTGGACCAGAGCGGTTGATATGATTCCAAATACCAACACGCTGATGGACATCGCTACCAGAAGCTCCACCATGGTAGTGCCGCGTTCACAGTGAGCTCTTTTTATTCGCCGCCTTATCCTGGCCGATTTAGCTGAGATAGTATTCATCACCGATCCACTTTATATTCTGCGGTTTGAACCAGGGGAGTTCCCGCGGATGATACAGTTACGGTAATTTTTTGAAGGCCATCATTTCGAACAGCAGACACAAATGTGCTGCTGGATGCGTTCCAGTATTCTATTCCCACTGCTACGCTGTAACTTGGAATCGGAGCAACCGCAGGATAGGGCACGGAGACAGGATCAGCCTGGTAGGCAGCGTTTTTGATAATCTCTAACTGGGATCGAGCCAAAGATTCTGCCAGCACTTTGTCGTCAACCTGCCTTACTCCAACAACACCAGTGGTGATCATTGCAACCAGGATCACAATGCCAATTCCTATAATTGCTACTGTGACCAATTCCTCCACCAGGGTTGTTCCTCCTTCATCATTGAAGGAGCGGAGAGGGTTTTTGGTGAAGTAGGGACCTTTAAATAAGCTCATCGAATTTGGCCCAAAAGGGAATACATAGGTAAAATAACCGAGATTGCCACAAAGGCTACAATAACTCCCACGAAGATAATCATGCCCGGTTCCAGCAAGGTGGTCATATTATTTATTGCCCGATCCACTTCTTCTTCATAAAACCCTGCTAAAGTTTCCAACTGTGTGTCCAAAGAACCAGTTTCCTCTCCAATCCGGACAACATGAGCCAGCATTTTTGGGAAATAATTGGATTGTGATAAAGGGACAGCGATACCGCGCCCCTGCAATGTCTCTTGCCGCAGGTGATCAATTTCTTCATTAAGAACTATATTCTGAATTGTTTGTCCGGTAAGCTCCATTGATTCTGTTAGTTGGAGCCCGGCGGATAATAAAGTTGCCAGGGTTCTGCTGAAGCGAGCACTGTTGCCGTAGGTGTTGACCTTACCAATGACCGGGATTTTTAAGGCCATGTGAGCGAGTTGTTTTTTCCCTCGCGGTCGCGAAAAATAAAACCAGCCACCTCCAATAATGGCCATCAGTCCCAGGAATAAATAAAGCCGATATTCCTGGAAAAAATCAGAAGAAGCCATTAAAAAACGCGTTGGCCAGGGCAATTGGGCTTCAAATTCACTGTACAGCTGGAGCAGGGGAGGCAGCGTGAAATTGAGCAAGATTAAAACTACCACGAAGGCTAAGGAAAGAACTACAGATGGATACGTCATTGCGCCTCGTATCTTGGACTTGGTGCTTTGTTCTTTTTCCAGGTGGATACCTAATTGCCTCAGGACTGCTCCGAGATTTCCTGTACGTTCTCCAACATTGATCATTTGGTGATAAATGGGTGGAAATACCAATTCGTGTTTTGCCAGGGCTGAAGAGATAGAGCTGCCTTGCCGGATATCTTCTACAACCTCCATAAGTACCTTCTGGAGAGGTTTACTGGCCACTTCTTCCAGCATGAGATTCAATCCAGTTAACAGGGGTACACCAGACTCAACTAAATTTGCCAATTGATTGGAAAAAACGATCACATCTCTGAGTTTCGGACCAAAATAGGTGGGAAACCATTTTGCCAGGTCTAGCCCAGCCCTGATTTTTGTTAGTTTTGCTATTGTCAAGCCGCGTTCATACAGAATCCGTTCTGCGGTTTCTTCCATTTCAACCTGCAGCACACCTTGTTTCTCTACCCCGGATGAATCATAAGCTAGATAACGGTACGGCATGGTTGCTCCTTCATTCTTTTAATCTTATCGATACCGGGGATTGGAGTTTATTCCACAGAATACACATTCCGTAGAACTTCTGTCGGTGTGGTGATTCCTTGTTTAACCTTAAGCAAGCCATCTTTAAGCATGGAAAGCATGCCCGCTTTTATGGCCGCGGATTTTATTTCGCTTGAGCTTGCACCGGCAGAGAACATTTGTCGGATCTCGTTGTTGACAATTAATAATTCAAAGACACCGGTACGGCCGAGATATCCTGTTCCATGACAGTAGGTGCAGCCTGCTCCTTTTTGGAATGCTTTGAGGGGCTCACCCATTTCAGTTTTGTATATTTCGCTGATTTGTTTTGAGGGTTCCGCTGCAGTCTTGCAGTGGGAACAAGAAAGGCGGATCAACCGCTGAGAGACCATACCGAGTACTGAGGAGTTGATCAGATAATGATCGATTCCCAGATGAACCAAACGGAACAAAGTTCCCGCAGCGTCGTTAGCGTGGATTGAGGAGAGTACCAGGTGTCCCGTCAAGGCGGCTTGGACAGCGGCACTTGCTGTCTCAACATCTCTGACCTCGCCTACCATAATTTTATCCGGATCCAGCCGCATCACCCCGCGTAAGCCGGATGCAAAAGTAATATCTGCGGCGCGGTTTACCTGGATTTGATTAATGCCTGGAAAATTGTATTCCACTGGATCTTCAATTGTCAGGATGTTATAGTGCTCACGGTCCAGTTGGTTTAACGCCGCATATAAGGTTGTGGTCTTCCCGGAACCGGTAGGACCAGCTACCAGCACCATGCCAAAGGGGGAATGCACAACGCGTTTAAATTGTTCTATGACTTGCTGCTGCATGCCCAGTCCTTCCAGGTTGAGGATGGATTCTTTCCGTCCCAGAATGCGGATGGTCGCCATCTCCCCCCAGGTAGTATCGCTGGTCGCTACCCGGAAGAAAATTTCTTCGCCGCTGGCTATATAGGAAAATTGACCATCTTGAGGGCGCCTTCGCTCAGCAATATTCATCCCGGCTAGAACTTTAATCCGGGATAAGATTTGGTAGTGGCTTCCGTGAGGAAGAGATAAAGCATCGGATAACAATCCATCAACACGATATCGAATCCTCACTGAATCATGATCCGGAACAATATGGATGTCTGAAGCACGGTCCCGAACAGCCTGTTCGAGGAGCATATCTACTGCGCGGACTACCGGGTCCTCCAATATTGCACTTGCGTCGAGATCTGCATCGGCTATCTCTAAACTCTCGGAGAACTCCGCAACTTCTCGTTCGATTTCCTTGTTGGATTTATAATGCAGGTCAATGGCGGATTGGATGTCCATGCCAACGCCTACAGAGGGAGTGATATTCATGCCCGTGAGGGCTGATATTTCACTTAATACGCGAATATCTGTTGGATCTTCCATCACAACTAACAGTGAACCGTTGCTGATCTCAACTGGGATTAACTGGTAGCGCCGGGCGACGTTTTCGGGAATTATTTTGGTCAGCTCAAGGGATACCGTTTGCCTGCTTAGATCCGCAAAGGGTAAATTTAAATGGATACTCAGCGCCAGGGCAAGGCTTTCCGCGGTGATCCATTCCTGATCTATCAGGATGTTCCCTAAGCGGCGGGTATCACCGGCATGCTGCATTGCCAGCACCTGATCCAGCTGATCTTGGGAAATGAGTTTAGAATCAAGTAAAACTCGACCAAGAGACGGCTTGGTGCCTGGAATTTCTTGTGCTTTTTGTTTAGCTATGATGTTCTCCTTCAGGATACAGTAATCCTGATCCTACCCTTAATCAATAAGTGTATTATAGATTGTAAAACAGCCATTTACAATTTTGTTATATATTTTTCCTTTGATTCAGAGGGAAAAATCCCAAAATAGACCCATTTTTTTGTTAAATCCAACGAAAACTTGCTTTTTAATGCCAGAAACCTACTGAAACCAAGAGTAATAATACGCATTTGGAACCCTTTTTCCCCCAAAGACCTCCGAGGTCGGTTGGACCTAGGGGGTCTTAAATTTTTACAAAAAGAAGGCTCAGGGCTTTGCCGAGGCATCTTTTTGTCAATTAAGTTTGTT
>CBDVDO010000125.1:0-5411 GCA_965372765.1 uncultured Anaerolineales bacterium | reverse complement strand
GTTAGGGAAGGGAAAAAACTGCAGCTCCCACTGTATGCCCTGGCTGCTCAGAGCGCCCTTGGACTGGGAAATATTCAAGAAGGGTTTTATTTTCACCTTCGGACTGCAGAAACAAGCGGTTTTAAGATGTCTTCATTTAAGATAAACGGGAAAAAGGGTCCGTCGGCAGCGATGGAAAATGCGGTAGATATTTCCTGGAGAGCTATTCAGTCTGTACGGCAGGGGAGCTTTAGGCCAAAAGCTCCTGATAATGGATGTCCAGATTATTGCCCTGCAGTAGATTTTTGTTGGCATTATCGCCCCAAACGATGGTGAGGAAAAAGATGAATCAAGAATTAAGAAATCACCCACTCTTGCAGCAAATGGATCCGAGTCCTGAGCAAATCGGCCCCATAGTTTCTAGGGGTCGGGATATTGTGGTAACAGCAGGCGCAGGCACTGGAAAGACCCGCACTCTGGTTGCCCGATACCTTTCGCTTTTAGTGGAAGGCATGCCGCTGCGATCCATTGTGGCGATTACTTTTACTAAAAAAGCAGCCCGGGAAATGAGGAACAGGATCCGGGAAGAAGTGCGGTGTTTCTTGGAGAGTTCAGATATCGGCATAGATGATAAAAATTATTGGAGAGGGATTTACGAGGGGTTGGATGCTGCCAGAATAAGCACAATCCACAGCCTGGCAGCCGATATTCTCCATCACCATCCCGCAGAAATGACGTTGGACCCAGCTTTTGAGCTTCTTGAAGATGGCGAGATGGCTCGCCTGAAAACGCAGTCTGTAGAAGCTGCTCTGGGTTGGGCTGCAAATGATCAAGAGGCAGCTTCCTTATTTGTCACGTTTGGGGAATGGTCTTTAAGGAAAATTATCTCCGGTTTGATGGCAAAAAGATTGGAAGTACAGGAAGCCGCAGATCAGACTCCCTCTGATTTGTGGGAATTATGGCAGCCGTATTTAATTGAGCCCATGAAGGATTTTATTAAAAACCCCCTTGTGCAATCTGGGTTAGATGGGCTGGCATCTCTGGAGGATCAAGGCCTGATAGAACAGGCGGAAAAGGCCGGCGACAACCTGGTTCAGGATTTACGTATAGTAATTGATCTCTGGAAAAGGATTTCTAACGCCTTAAATGAAGATGATTGGGTAGAGATCTCACGATGCCTGAGTCCGCTTCGAAATCACTTAAAACAAAAAGGCCGAAAAGATAATTGGGCTCCGGCAAATCCCAAAGCTGTCATCAAGGAAATTCAAATTGTTTTTGACTCAGTGTTGGATAACAAAAATTTAGACCTGGCTGTGGATAGGAAACTTGCTCAGCAAATTATTCCCGGGTTAATTGCAATATTTCAGCAAGCCAACCAGTGGTATGCAGGAGCAAAAGCCCGCCAGGGAAAATTAGATTATGATGACCTCGAATACAATTCATTGAAGCTGCTGAGGAATTTTCCTTCAGTTAGATTGTATTGGCAGGATCAAATCAAAGCTTTACTGGTGGATGAATTCCAGGATACCAATCACAGGCAGCGGGAACTGGTTGCTTTATTAAATGGGGATAATAGGAATTTGTTTATTGTAGGAGATGGAAAGCAGTCTATCTACCGCTTTCGCGGGGCTGATGTCGCTGTATTCAGAGAAGAACAGGCCAAAATCCAAAAATCTGGAGAGAGTTTTCATTTAGCAAATTCTTATCGGGCTCATCCTGGATTGCTTAATAATCTAAACAGTTTGCTTAAACCTGTTCTAGGGGAAGAAGAGAACTTACCCTATATCGAGCCTTTCTCTCCCCTCCAGCCTGGCAGAGAACGAGCTTCTAAGGGGTTGGAGCTGCCTTATGTCGAACTTCATCTGGCGGTAGGTTCCAAAGCTTCCGGAGCGCTGCATACTGCTGCCCAGGCTGCTGCGTTTCGTTTGATGGAATTAGTCGAATCTGAGAGTATATGGGTGGAAGGTCCTGGAGAGAGCGAAGGGCAATTGCTTTCCTACGGGGATGTCGCTGTTTTATGTCGGGCATCTGGTTCGTTTCCTGCTTATGAGGGGGCCTTTGAGGGAGCTGGCATTCCCTATCTTACTATTGCAGGACAAGGTTTTTTTGATCGCCCGGAAATAAGAGACGTGTTAAATGCGTTATTGGCGCTGGTAGAAACTGAAAATGACCTTGCAATGGCAGGTTTACTGCGGTCTCCAGCAGGCGGTTTGTCTGATGCTGCCTTGATGCGGCTGCGAGATTTCCAGAAAGAAATGAATCTACCATCGTTGCTTGGCGCAACCCGGCAAGCAGAAGATGCGGGATTAGGAGAGGAAGTAGAACCGGCGGATCGAATAGTCTCCCTGATAGATGAGTTAATCCCTTTCGTCGGCAGAATAACTGTAGCTGAACTCTTGTGGAAATTCCTGGAAAGGACAGCTTATATTCCATCGTTAACAAAAATGGGGTTAAACCGCAGTGTTCAAAATCTCAAAAAATTAATTGCCGATACTCAAAAGAGGGGTGAATCAAGTATTAAAACGTTTTTGGATACAATAGCTGAGTTGAGGAGTGTCGCTGTCAGAGAAGGTGAAGCTTTTTCTGTAGCTGAAGGTGCCGTGCAGATTATGACAGTTCATCAGTCAAAAGGATTGGAGTTCCCGGTAGTAGTTCTGGGAGATGCGTCGAAAAAAGGACGGTTCAGCCGGGAAATAATATTTGATAAACGATTTGGTATGGTTCCTCCTTTTTCTGAAAACCAAATTAAACTGGGGGATAATGGGATTCCGGAAATCATAAAATCGTCATCGATGGCTTATGGTTTATCGTTGAAAGAAGAGCGTCTTAAGGAGGAAGCGGAAGCCAATAGGCTGCTGTATGTGGCGGCGACAAGGGCGCAGGAATTACTTATCGTCAGCGGCGTTTTAGGTAAGCCTACCAAGGATCAAAGCATGGGTAAGCAGTCCGGGTGGTTAGGAAAAATCGCGGAATCACTGGGATTGAGTGATACACAGATCTCATATAAGGTTTATGGTGATGATATACATGAGATAAATCTGGAGAAAAATGACCTGCAATCGCTGTGTAGAATTTATGAACCGGGAATTAAATTTACCTATCAGATCCGTTCTGACAAACAGTCTGACAAAAAAGTTACTATAGATGACTATTCGATGTTGGATGGTATTCTGCCCGCAGACACCGGGTTGGACATAGAAAAGGGAACCGATCAGGAAATTCGGCGTGTGGTTTCCACAGCGGATCGGCCTACAGCACCTGCCTGGATGGTTGGTAAAGTTGTTCATCGTGCTCTGGAAAAGTGGAAGTTCCCGGATGACGGAGAAACAGAGTTCATTTCCTGGTCAGTGGCAGTTTTCGGCAACTTGGGTCTCTCTGGTGAAAAGGAAATCAGGGATGGCTGCAGGAGAGTTATTACAAACCTGGAGAGATTCCAGAACTCTGATTTGTATCAGCGGATGAAGGGAGCTGACCGTTTATACCATGAAACCTCGTTCAGTTTACCCCGGGATGATGAAGGTCCGCTGATCGGTGTGATCGATGCCTTGTTCTTAGAGGAAGAGAAATGGGTGCTGGTAGAGTTTAAAACTGATCGGATATCAAATAAGGAGGCATTTAAAAGGCTCTGGAAAGAAAAAGATTACCAAACCCAGGTTGAAGGATATCTCAAGGCTGCAGAGACGCTGCTGGGGAGGCATCCTGAACCCGTGTTATGTTTCCTGAATTATGAAAAGCGAGTACATTTAGTGACTGATCGCTGGTAAATTAAAAACTTAAACTTCAAAGATGCTGAGTTCTTCCGGATTTAAAAACATCACTCGCCAGCCAGTCAATAAAGATGCCGTAGAGAACTCCAGCTCCTGTATAAAGGAAAAATTTGAGAATATCTCCCGGGAAGAAGCCGATGGATATGGTTAAGGAGAGGATTAATCCCAGCAGGGCGCCGTGCAGATGACCTTTGACCCGCCAGCTGCTGATACCGATTACAAAACCCAGCAGCAGCCGGTTGGCAATGGTCATTGAGACTGTGCTCCAGGTGATGACTGGAAATCCGAATATGATTTGACTGCCAGCCAGGCAGATGCAGGCGCTGATAACCCCGCCTGATAAGCAAATCAGGATTCTGTTCTTTTTCATTACTCATCTCCTCGATTAGCAGGAATGAATGATTTTTCCAGATAATTCTGCCTGGTAAAGAGCTTCAGTCAAGTTCAAAAAAGCGAAATTGTTTCTTTAGTGATGACTTGCCATATTTAAGGAATAAGTCCCGGATGTGATCATCCATGCTCAGGTAAGTTACCTGCCAGCCTTTTTTGACGAGTGCGATAACTTGTTTGACCAAAATTTCGCGGCGGTTCCAGTCGGAGTGCTGAAAAGCATCATCCAATATCAAGAACAGCGGGTCACCGCCGGTCAATCGGGCAGCGATACCCATCCTTAACGCAAGTTGAATTTGCTCCCTGGCTCCAGTGCTCAGGTCGCTGAGTGCGTACTGGTTGTACTGATCGCTGACATAAACTTGATCATCAATCAACTCAAGTGTCTGGTACGAACCGGTAATGCCTTGGAGCAGAGCGGAAACCTCTTTGGTGTTGATATCTCGCTGGATCTTTTGGTCTTCTTCATTCTCGATACGGTCCAGTATCCGGACTACGCCGATCTCGGCAACCAGCCGGGCTGTGAGTTTGCGATATTCCCTTTCCTTTTTTTCATTGATTGTTCTCAAATGAAATAGCGCTTCTTCCCAGGAAATAGTGATGTCATCGCTGGTCTCTTGGCAGAGCGCTTGCTTCAAAGAATTGAGTGTTTGCTGTCTGTCTTTGAGCTCATTTTCCAAAGTATCCAATTCGTCTTGAAGGTCAATGACTCGTCGCGGATTGTATTCATCGTCGACAGGCTCTTCCTGAACTTTGTCCTCCGGCACATTTAGTTTTTCCAACTTGATATCAAGAGCGTGGATTTTTTCAGTGAGTTCATCTGATTTAATTTTCAGATCTTGATAGGTCTTTTCCCAATCCTTTTCCTGGACGATCTTTCCTGTAAGAGTTTCAAATATATCCTGCAGATTGGATTCTCTTTGTGTATGAACTGTTCTTTTCTCTTTAATTTCCTTTTCGAGTGGTTCTACCTGAAAATGGCTTTTCTGAATAGATTCTTTTTTCTCTTTCAGCACTGACAAACCGCGCAAGGTTTTGCCAAATCTGGTTTTGTATTCCTCCTGGATGGATTGTCGTTCTTCAGATTCATTGATGCTGGATGTCCACTGCTGAAGGCGAAGAGTAGAATAGAAGAGTATTCCAGCAGAAATGGCAGAAAGCGGAAGACCAATCCAGAGTAAATTCAAGGTTGATACAAGGTAATTAATACCAAGGAGAATTAATCCTATCAAAAGCAGAGAAATTCCAAGTTAAGTAAGCCAGAGAGCTGTTTTT
>CBDVDO010000124.1:0-5422 GCA_965372765.1 uncultured Anaerolineales bacterium | reverse complement strand
ATTTCGGTAGTGAATGGAACTGCAGCTATTGTCCTGGATGACGATGGAATGATCACTGACGCTAGAATAGCGCTGGGAGCAGTAGCTCCTACTGTTATCCGGTGCCGGGAAACAGAAAAATCCCTCATCGGAAAAGAACCATCCCCTGAATTATTTAAAAATGCTTCAGAAATCTGCCGGGAAGAAATCTCACCAGTTACTGACATCAGGTCCACCGAAGAGTACCGGATTCATTCGGCTGCTGTATTAGCTCGAAGAGCATTGGAACAGGCTGTGGACCAGGCGCGGGAGAGGAAGAATTGAAACAAATCAAGGTAATTTTTACCCTGAACGGCAAGGAAACCAGGGTGACGAGTGATCCGAACAAGACCCTGCTGGAAGTGCTGCGTAATGATCTGGGATTAACAGGCACAAAAGATGCCTGCGGAGGAGAAGGGGAGTGTGGTGCATGTACGGTGATCTTAAATGGAAAACCAGTTAATTCCTGCCTGATATTTATTGGTCAGGTGATGGGACAGAGTATAACCACAATTGAAGGTTTATCTGTAAAAGGTGATTACCATCCTATTCAGAAAGCCTTTGTTGAGGCTGGCGCAGTGCAATGCGGTTATTGTACACCTGGAGCGGTTTTAGCTTCTAAAGCTATTCTGGATAATAATCCACATCCCTCAGATCATGAGATCAGCGATGGTTTGTCCGGCAACCTTTGCCGCTGTACAGGCTACAACAAGATGGTGGACGCAATTCATCTAGCTGCGGAGCGGCACAGTAATGACTGAAATATTAAAAACCATCGGAAAAGCGGAAATCCGCAAAGATGCCTGGCAGAAAGCAGCCGGGAAAGCCCTTTATACTGCTGATATCCCTGTAGAAAATTTAAAACATGGGGTGGTATTTAGATCGCCTCATCATTACGCCCGCATCCTGGAGATTGATGCCACATCGGCATTGAAGATGCCTGGTGTGCTTCAGATCCTTACCGCAGAGGATATTCCGGGAGATAAGATATTTGGACCGCTTGTCCCGGATCAGCCGTCTCTGGCCCAGGAAATTGTACGTCACCTGGGAGAACCAATTGTATTGATTATTGCTGAAACCAGGCAGGAAGCTCTCGCAGCCAGGGGAAAAATAATAGTTACCTTTGAACCCTTAACCCCGGTATTTGATCCAGTTTTGGCAGCAAAACCGGATGCCCCGCAGCTGCATGAAGAAGGCAATATCATCACGGAGTTAAATGTCCAGGATGGAGATATCACGCGCGGTTTTGAAGAAGCAGATATTGTCCTGGAGGAAGTGTATCACCTGCCGCGGATTTCACCCGGATATATGGAACCAGAAACTTCCCTGGCGGTTTGGCAGCAAGATAATTCGATAACTGTCTGGGTCAGTTCCCAGCATCCTTTCACAGACCAGGGATTTATTGCAGCTGCACTGGATCTACCTGTGAGCAGGGTCAGGGTGAAAAGCGCGGTGATTGGCGGGGCTTTTGGTGGAAAAGAGGATTCCAGTTTATCCATTTTGGCAGCATTAGGCGCCCAGTCTGTCAAAGGCGCTGTAAAGCTTGTAAATAACCGCCGGGAATCTTTTCTGGCTCATCCCAAACGGCATCCGGCTCAAATCAAGTATAAACTCGGGGCAAAAAAGGATGGATCCTTTACCTCGCTGAAGGTAGAAGCTCACCTGGATACCGGTGCATATTCTTCCTATGGTCCGGCTGTAGGTATGATCTTTACAGAAACACTGACCGGAGCTTATAAAATTCCGAATGTGCAGGTGGATACCTATGTGGTGTATACCAATTCCCCAATTTCAGGCGCGATGCGGGGATTTGGCAGTCCTCAATCCCATTTTGCCGTTGAAAGCATGGTGGATTTGATGGCGGAAGAACTTGGGATGGATCCAGTAAAATTACGGGAGAAAAACATCCTCCATCCCGGAGATAAAGTTTTTACCGGGGTGACTATTAATGAGACAGCTAACTCTCTCCCGGTTTGCCTGAAAAATGCCCGGGAGATTATCCAGCGTTTTCAGGCGGTAGAACCTTCTCCGGGTAAAAAAGCTGGAGTGGGTTTTGCTCTGGCCTCTCAATCGATGGGATTAGGAGCAAACGTGCCGGATGATTCCACGCACAGATTAGAATGGGCGCCAGATGGTAGGATACTGGTCCATCTCGGATCTCCTGATTTAGGACAGGGGCTGGCAACAGCCGCAGAACAAATCACAGCAGAATCGATGGGTATCCCGTTTGACCAGGTGGTGACTCTTGAATTAGATACTTTAGATTCGCCGAATGGAAATGTTACCTGCGCCTCCCGCATGACTTATATGGCAGGAAATGCTTTGATTGATGCCTCAGAAAAGTTGATCCAGCAACTGCTTGACCACTCAAGCAGGATGCTGGATTTACCCGTTGAAAAACTATTATACAAAAACGGTCAGGTAATAAAACCGGATGGATCTAAAGTGCCAGCAGTTGAATTCATCAACCGCCTGGCGGAAGAATCTATAGTCCTGCGCAGTGAAAGCACGTTTAGTTTTCCTTATCCTGAGGATACTACACCCCAGCACTTGCCCATAGGTATGCCCCATGTTTTATTTTGTTTTGGGGCGCAGGTTGCCCGGGTTGAGATTGATCCGGAATTGGGTACAGTTGATGTCACCCATTTTGCTGCCATCCATGATGTTGGCAAGGTGATCAGCCAATCCGGAGTTGAGGGACAGATAGAAGGTGGTGTTGCCACCGGTTTGGGATATGCTCTCTATGAGACCATGCTTCAGAAAGGTGATCAATGGGTAGATAGTTTCACGGAATATTTGCTTCCTACTGCAAAGGATTTACCGCGTCATTACGAGAATATCATTCTGGAAGTACCGGAAGCCAGCGGGCCATACGGCGCTAAAGGAATCGGTGAAATTACCCTGGTACCAACTGCCCCGGCCATAGCGAACGCTGTTCATGATGCGGTAGGGGTGCGGGTGACCAGGCTGCCAATTACGCCGGAAAGAATTTTGGGATTTGTGGATTAGATTAAGGAGTGCATTTGGATGGCAAAATTTATCGGTTATCAATGTTCAATTTGCGGGAAAGAGTATGAACCAGGAGAGGTAACATATACTTGTCCAGAGGATAATGGGAACCTGGACGTAATCCTTGATTATCAAGAATTAAAGAAAAAAACAACTGCAGAGCTAATCAATAAAAACGAATCTTCTCTGTGGCGTTATTTTCCACTGCTGCCGGTATCCGATTTGATTGGGGAAGGCACAACGATACGTTCAGCGGGATGGACTCCGACTTTTTCACCGCCGCAGTTAAAGAAAGAACTTGGAGTTAATCAGCTCTGGATCAAAGATGAAAGTAGCAATCCTACAGCTTCATTTAAAGATCGGGCCAGCGCCATACTGGTGGCACGGGCGAAGGAAATTGGAGTAGAAGTAATAGTGACCGCTTCCACTGGTAATGCAGGGGCTGCACTGGCCGGCATGGCCGCGGCAGTGGAGCAGGAATCAGTAATTTTTGCGCCCGAAACAGCGCCCCCGGCAAAGATAGCCCAACTGTTGATTTATGGTGCCCAGGTAATCCTGGTGAATGACAACTATGATGCTGCCTACAAGCTGTCCCTGGAGGCTACCGAGGAGTTTGGTTGGTATAACAGAAATACCGGCTATAACCCATTTACCGCAGAAGGTAAAAAAACAGCAGCCTACGAGATCTGGGAACAGGTATTGCTTTCAAACCAGCTGGATAAGCCATTGTGTGTTTTCGTTTCTGTAGGTGATGGAAATATCATATCCGGGATACATAAGGGATTTAAAGATCTTAATAAAATCGGACAGATCAAGCAGATGCCCCGGATTTTTGGTTGCCAATCGACAGGTTCAGCAGCGATTTATAATGCCTATAAATCCGGCAGGGAAGAAATTATCGCAGTGTCAGCTGATACCCTGGCCGACAGCATTTCTGTGAATTTACCCAGCGATGGGTTAAGAGCATTACGCGCTGCCACCCAAACCGATGGAGCTTATATCGTGGTGGAGGATCAGGCAATCTTGGCAGCAATTGCTGATTTGGGTAAAGTAGGTATTTTTGCTGAACCTGCTGGAGCGACCTCATTAGCGGGTCTGAAACAAGCTCTTCTGGATGGTCTTGTTGGAGAGGATGATCCGATTTTGGTATTGAATACTGGAAGCGGACTCAAGGATGTAAAAGCAGCTATGCAGGCTGCCGGGGAAGCACCAGTTATTTCACCGGAGCTGGAGGAAGTGAAAAAGCTTATTCGAAGTTGATATCATGAGATTGATCACACCTTATGAAAGGGCAGGTTGATAATGAAAAATAAACCAACATATACAATCATTGCACCGATCTATAACGAGATCGAAAATATCCCGCTGCTTTACACCAGGATTTCTGAGGTGATGGCACAAACTGGTGAGCCATGGGAATTTGTGATGGTGGATGACGGCTCATCTGACGGATCTACCGAAGCGATCCTGGAGCTGAAAGCCCAGGATGAGAAGGTCAAACCGGTTATCTTTGCCAGGAATTTTGGGCATCAGATAGCTGTTACAGCCGGTCTGGATTACAGCAGGGGAGAAGCGGTGATTATTATCGATGCTGATTTGCAGGATCCGCCGGAAGTAATTCTCGATTTAATCCAGAAATGGAAGGAAGGCTTTGAAGTAGTATACGCTGTCAGATCTAAGAGAGTGGGCGAAACCTGGTTCAAGCTTTTCACTGCATCCGCATTTTACCGGATTATCCAGCGGATAACGGATGTGAATATACCCATGGACACAGGAGATTTCCGGCTGCTGGATAGAAAAGTAGTTCAGGTATTAAATGGGATGCGGGAAAAACACCGTTTCTTGCGGGGAATGTCGGTCTGGGTAGGATTTAAGCAAACTGGAGTGGAGTACGAGCGGGCAGAGCGATTTGCGGGGGAGACCAAATATCCTTTGAAAAAAATGATCCGTTTTGCCAGTGATGCCATCACCGGCTTCTCATATTTTCCCCTCCAGCTGGCAATGTATTTGGGTTTTATTACAGCTGGTATCAGCATCATCTCCATCCTGGTTGTAATAGTGCTCCGCTTGTCCGGGTCTCAGGCTTTTTTCGGTCAGGCAACCACATTAATCGCAGTTTTATTCCTGGGCGGCGTGCAGTTAATTTCAATAGGACTGCTTGGTGAATATATTGGCAGGCTTTACGATGAAGCCAAAGGCCGTCCTTTATATATAACTCGGGAGAACATGGAGGTGGAGGAGTAAGCGGATAGATCAATAAACGATGTTAGATTTGTTGGAGGTAAATTAATATTTATTAGATAGGAAAGGAAAGTAAAATGATTGACCTTAAAATGGACAAAAAACAATTAGAACGGACTGTAGAGCGGGCAAAGGAACGAAATATCATCATTCC
>CBDVDO010000123.1:0-5456 GCA_965372765.1 uncultured Anaerolineales bacterium | reverse complement strand
ATGAAGTTAATTAGAATTAATTATAAGCGAAAAATATTTTCGTGACACCGAAACCCATTAAATATTTGGTACGGTTTGAATTCTTTAGCGGCTGATGATATTAGGACTTGGATTATGATAGACTTTGATGTAGAGATTTCTTCCAAGTGATAAGGAATAGGAGTTTACTAATGACTTTGACCTCAAAGGATCGTGTTTTAGCGGTGTTGAATCATGAAGTCCCTGATCGAGTACCAATTGTTATTGGTGTTAGCAATGCTACCGGGATAAAAATGAAAACGTATCAGGAAATAAAAGCGATTGCTGGGATACAAGCACCTGACGACTATATATATGATTGGCCGGAATTAGGTACGGCAAAAATTGATGAGTCTACAATGAGACGCCTGCATAGTGATGTGAGAGGAGTGCGGGATTCTCACCCGGCGAAAACATTGGAACGCAATCAATCCAGGGAACCGCACAGCCCTTTTGTTGACAGCTGGGGAAGCGGTCAAAAGGAGATTGGTCCGGGAGAGTGGTTTCCCGGTATACATCCGCTTGCTAAAGCAGAAACGATTGAAGAGATTGATGAATATACCAATTGGCCTGATATGAGTGATCCAACCCGCATTGCCCATGTTAAGGCAGCTGCAAGAGAATTGGCAGATCAGAACGAGTACGCAATTCTTGCTACTCCCTGGTTGTTGTTCCCTCTCGAGCGGGCATTTGCCATGCAAAGTATGGATAGTTTTTTATTAAATTTGGCCATCAATCCCGATTTTGCCAGGGCTCTGCTGCAAAAAACCGCGGAAATGTGTAAAGAGTTAATGGGGCCATTTTTAGCTGAACTCGGCGATAATGTGGATATGATAAAAATCGGTGATGACCTCGGGACACAGGAAAGCTTGTTAATGTCTCCAGATATGTACAGAGAAATCCTGAAACCAATTCATGAGGATTACATTCAATTTATAAAGAAACGCACAAATGCCAAGGTTTTCTTCCACACTGATGGTGATGTTGTACCGTTGATTGAAGACTTCATTGAGATGGGAATTGACATATTAAATCCGATCCAGACCTCAGCTGGAAAAATGGCCGACCTGGTCAGTTTGAAAAAACGTTTTGGAAAGAACATTATCTTTTGCGGCGGAATAGATACACACCGGATCCTGCCTTCTGGTACCAAAGATGAGGTCCGAGATGAAGTTAGGAGAGTTATGAAGCTGTTGGGTGAGGGCGGAGGTTACATGATTGCTTCCGTCCACACGATTATGAATGATGTGTCTGCTGAGAATGTGCTGGCGATGGTGGACGCTGTGAAAGAATTCGGCAGTTATCCACTCAGTTATTAAATCTCCATCCTGGTAAAGTATACAAAAAAGGGCGCTGTTTAGCTGTGCACCCCATAAAGTGGACAGATAAATAAAGGCCTCTCGTAGATGATTATCTATGGTTGGTTGGCTTTCAAAAGCCCTCTCTGAGGGCGCAGTTTTTAGCCTGGCGATTTATCGCCAGGCAACATGAATTTCAAGGGGGATGAGTGTTCATATAACGGAAAATCCCCATATGCTCTGAGCGCCCGTCCCTTCGATTTCACTCAGGACAGGCTCCGGGCGCGATTGGGAATATATCCTCACCCGAGGACGGGTGAGTGAGCACTGGCCGCTGGAGAGAGGAAGTTCCTTGCCTGAAAACTAAAACACATCACATATTCATATAGATACCAGAAGTGTCTTTATTTTTGTGTCCTGTTTTTGGGGTTCAGTCCAGTTTAGCGCCCTTTTTTAAAGAAAATATTACCACTTTTTACTCTTTTTCGTAAGGCAGTCCATCTGCAGCGGGCATATGACCGCGTCCAACAACACCAGCCAGGATAACCATGGTTGCTATGTAGGGGAACATTAACATAATTTCAGATGGTATTGGAACTTTCAGGATGGCTAATTTAGAGGCCAAAGCATCAAAGAAGCCGAACAACAGCCCGGCGCTGAAGGATCCAAATGGGTTCCAGTTACCGAAAATCATGGCCGCCAGGCCAATGAATCCGCGACCAGCGGTCATTAATTCATCAAATCTACCCACAGAACCGAGAGTAAAGTAAGCGCCGCCAAAACCTGCCATGAAACCTCCCAGGATCACTGAAAGATAGCGGGTCCGGAAGACATTGATGCCCAGTGTATCGGCGGCTTTGGGATGTTCACCAACCGCGCGGGTTCTCAAACCCCAGCGGGTGTAATACAAGGCGATAGTGATAACAATGAGGAAGATAAATACCGCATAGACGAAGATATTGTGCTGGAACATGATTGGACCAATAATTGGAATATCTGATAGCACAGGGACCTTGATGGTAGGAAACCTTCCCGGATCATTTAAGGTTGGATACTTTTGCAGGAATCTCGCTGAAAGAAAAGAAGTGATTCCGGTAGCAAAAATGTTGATCACTGTGCCGGCGATGATCTGATCTGTTTTGTATTTAATGGACAGAACAGCAAGAACTGCGGCTAGCATCCCTCCGGCCAATACTGCTGCGAGAAGTCCAATCCAGATATTAGTCAGGCTGCCAACCAGGGCACCAACAAAAGCGCCTGTGAGCATCATGCCTTCAATGGCAATATTTACCACACCTGACCGTTCACAGAGTACACCGGAAAGAGCTCCCAGAGTCAATGGAACAGCTTTCACCAGCGCGCTCCTTATCAGTCCTGCCAGGTTGAGGCTGCCATCGGCTGTAGCCCAGGTCAGAAAGGCAAAGATAAATAAGCCGCTTACCAATCCAAGGACAAGGTTGGTGCGTTTCTTAAATCCCCGGGCAAGCTGGTAACCGCCTAAACAGAGGCTGACACCTGCCAGGACATTCAGCACAGGCAGACTGGCAAATACCCAGTCTGAAATTTGTTGATCCGAGCCGCCGGTGACCATCTTGAATGTTGTTTCAACCCCGGCTGGAACTGTCCGTGCGAAAAGGAACCAGATTAACCCCGCGAATAAGAGGAAGAGGATTCCCATTATCCGCCTTCGAGTAGGAGAAATTTCTTGATAGTTGTTTGCAGTGGAAGCTTGTGTTGTCATGGTTAATTTCCTCCCCAGCCGCGGAGTGTAACGGCATCAATATCATGGTCTGGTTCTCGCAAACGGTATATTGTCCTGATAATTGCAGGAGCTGCGATGAACGTCAGGATAAATGCCTGGAGAACTGAGATGATATCAATAGGTATGCCGGCAGATAGCTGCATCTGGATTGCTCCGTTCCTTAGGAACCCGAACAGGATAGCAGATAACACTACCCCAAATGGGTGGCTTTTTCCCAATAATGCTAATGCAATCGCATCAAAACCGTAGCCGGAGGAAAATGCAACTGCCAGATTGTGGTTTACGCCAAGGACTTCGTTTGCCCCTGCGAGCCCAGCCAGTCCGCCAGCAAGAACCATAGCTATCACGGTACTTTGGGTGATGTTCATCCCGGCATACTTGGCAGCCCGCGGATTGGCTCCTACTGTCCGTAAAGTATATCCCCAGGTGGTTTTGAACAGAAATAAATACACCAGATAAGCAACGAATAGTGCAATAAAGAATCCCATATGGAAACGTATGGGCGAGTCAAAAAACCGGAGTAATTTTGCAGAATCCGGAATTTCAGCGCTTACCGGGGTATAGCCCTCTGGATTTTTCAACGGACCACGCAGAAGAAACTCACTTAGACGGAATGCGATGTAATTCATCATGATGGTATTAATTACCTCATGACCGCCTGTTTTTGCTTTTAACCAACCGGGGATAAAACCCCATAAACCACCTCCAGCGAAACCTGCCAGAAGAGAAATCGGGATATGGATGAAAGGGGGTAGGCCTTTTAAGAAAAGAGCAGCCGTAACAGTTGTCGCTGCTCCGATGAAGAGCTGTCCTTCGGCGCCGATATTGAATAAGCCTACTCGAAAACCCAGGGCGACTGACAGACCGGCGAAAATATAAGGGGTGGAAGCCACTAAGCTTTCGAAGAAAGGATTAAATGCCCGTCGAATATCTTCAGCTTCTCCGGCTTTGATGGCGTCGATTATTTTTGCAGGGTTTCCCACAGACCCATAAAACAAGGCTCTGTAGGTTGCCCAGGCTGCATCGGCAGCAGCTTTTATTCCTTCCCAGAAAGACGCCCTAAATGCCTGGAAGACTTCCTCTGATGTACCGGCAACCAAAAGTCCTCCCAATAACAATCCGGTTACAATAGCCAGGAACGTCACTGTCAGCGGGCTCTTTGATACCTCCTCAAGGAATATTTTTCCAGCATCTTTTTTCGATTCTTGATTCTTTTCTTTCTCTTTGTCACTCATAGATCCATTCCTTGTGTTTATCGATCTGACTGGATCAGGCTTCAACTACACCTGCCATAAGAAGACCGAGCTGTTCTTTTTTGGCATCCTTGCCATCCACAATGGCGATAATCTCACCATCAAACATCACCGCAATCCTGTCCGAGAGTTCTAGTATTTCATCTAATTCAGTAGAAACAAGCAGAATTGCACAGCCGTCGTCCCTTTTCTCAAGCAAACGGTTGTGGATGTATTCAATTGATCCAACATCCAATCCCCGGGTTGGCTGCGATGCAATCAAGAAATCAATCGGTCTTGAAAATTCTCTGCCAACAATAACCTTTTGCTGGTTACCTCCCGAGAGAGAACCAACTGGGATCAGAGGGCTTGGTGTGCGGATATCAAAATTATCAATGATGTCAGTTGCATTTTCGAGAACTGAATCTTCTTGAATGATGACCATTTTGGCAAAAGGCTCTTGATAGTAAGTGTTTAAAACCAGATTGTCTGCAACGGTTGCCGTGAGTACCAGGCCGTCCTTTTGCCGGTCTTCCGGAATATGAGCAGAACCAAGTTCAGTGATGACGCGCGGCGAGGATTTGTTGATATTTTTTCCCCGAAGGGTAATCTTTCCTTCCACGGGGTGGCTTAATCCAGTAATTGCCTTTACAAGTTCAGTTTGTCCATTTCCCTGTACGCCTGCAACCCCCAAGATTTCTCCCGAATGGACATTGAAGGAGACATTTTGAACTGCAACCTGATTTAAATCATTCAGCACAACCAAATTCTCAACCTCTAAAATCTGATCTTTTATGTTGGCAGGTTTTTTATCAACTTCCAGGGAAACGTCACGTCCTACCATCATGGATGCAAGTTGTTTCTTGTCCGTTTCTTTCGGTGTTGTGGTGCCAATAACTTTCCCACCACGGATGACTGTGATGCGATCGGCAAATTTCAAAACCTCACGCAATTTATGGGTAATAAAAATAATAGATTTCCCGCTTTCTACCAGAGACCGCATAATTGTGAACAGTTCATCTACTTCCTGAGGCGTTAAAACCGCAGTTGGCTCATCCAGGATGAGAATATCCGCTTCGCGGTAGAGTAGTTTAATTATTTCCACTCGCTGCTGGACACCTACTGGAAGATCTTGAACATAAGAAT
>CBDVDO010000122.1:0-5477 GCA_965372765.1 uncultured Anaerolineales bacterium | reverse complement strand
AAATCCTCCAGGTGATTATTCTGGAAGGTTGATCGAAGAAGCGGGACTAAAGGGGTACAGAGTAGGGGATGTGGAAATCAGCCACGTCCATGGAAATTTTTTCTTCAACCACGGGAATGCAACCGCTGAGGAAATAGATTCTCTTATTAAGCGAGTGAGGGAGACAGTAAAAGGAAAATTTGGAGTAGAACTGGAATTGGAAATCCAATTTATTGGAGACTGGGAGCAAGGTTAAGGTATGGGAAAACCAATTCGTTTAGGCGTTATATTTGGAGGACGTTCAGGGGAGCATGAAGTTTCCCTTGTCTCTGCGCGGTCCGTCCTGAATACACTCGACCCTCATAAATACAATATCACCCAGATAGGCATCACAATTGATGGTGATTGGCTGGTAGGTGAGAAAACGCTTGAAACTCTCAGTGAAAAAAAGATTGATAAGTTATCGCCAGCATTGATGCTGCCTATTCCTACCCGACCGGAAATATATACCATCACCGCTGCAGACCAGGAAGAGATTCTTAAAGTTTTTGCAGAATTAGATGTGATTTTCCCTGTGCTGCACGGCTCATTTGGTGAAGATGGAACTATGCAGGGATTGTTTGAACTCACTGATATAGCATACGTGGGAGCAGGGGTATTGGGATCTTCAGTGGCAATGGATAAGGCTTTGTTTAAGGATGTAATGATTGCTAACGATATTCCGGTAGTATCCTCAATACTTGTTTACCGGTCAGAATTGGACAACATGAATGAAGTGCTCAACCGGGTGGCTGAATTTGCTGAATACCCGTTGTTTGTAAAACCAGCCAATATGGGTTCATCCGTGGGGATCCATAAATGCCAGGATATCGAGGAGGTTGCCGTCAGTTTGCAGGATTCTGCCCAATATGATCGCCGGATCCTGGTTGAAAAAGGCGTCAATGCGAGAGAAATCGAACTGAGTGTTTTAGGAAACCAATCACCCAGGGTCTCAGTACCCGGTGAAATCCGGCCTACTGCGGAGTTCTATTCCTATGAAGCAAAGTATCACGATGACAGCTCGGAATTAATTATCCCGGCGCCACTTGATGATGTTCAGATTGAGCTGTTTCAGGAATATGCTTTACGGGCATATCAAGCAATTGACTGCGCTGGAATGGCCCGGGTTGACTTTTTGATGGATAAGGAAAGCGGAGATATCTTCTTAAATGAAATAAACACTATCCCGGGTTTTACTCCGATCAGTATGTATCCAAAATTATGGGAAGCAAGCGGATTGACATATGCAGATTTGATTGATGAATTAATTCTCCTCGCCCTGGAAAGGAAACAGGAGAAAGACCAGTTATTAAGAAAGTATGAGTTTAATGCATAAGGCAGAATGATGAGTAGAGTACAACGGACTCGAGTAGAGCAGGGTATTGGAAGCAGGAAATCCGCCCAGATGAGGAGAACTCAAGGGACTTCCCGCCGATCTTCCAGCGTGCCTTCACGTAGAATGCCTCCTGTTCTTTCCCGGAGTGAAATTGGTATTAATACAGTTGCTCTGGATCACAGGCCAGCGCCCAGACGGCGTGTTGATGTAGCTTTATCCTCACCGGGAGCAGAAATCCGGCTGCCCGCTGTGCCCGCAGTAAGTAATAAATGGCGGCTGTTATCAGGTGTCATATCAGTAAGCCTGCTGTTGGGATTGATATTGTTGACTAATAATGGATTGTTCCAGGTACACGGAATTCACGTGCAGGGGCTGGAACGTTTTACTGAAAGAGATATCTCCCGGGCGATAAATATTAATGGATCATCGATATTTTTCATTAATCCAGAGAGGATCAAAAAGGATCTAGAGCTAACATATCCTGGTTTGTCTGAAGTGGATGTACAGGTCACCTGGCCAGCTAGCGTCAGTATTTCATTAGAAGAACGGAGTCCCGTTTTGGCTTGGAATTGGGATGGTCATGTGAGATGGGTGGATGAGAATGGGGTGGCGTTTGAACCCCATGACGAAGGCCTTGATGTTGTTCAAGTTAGATCGGTAATATTACCGCCAACGGTTGATGATCGGTTTGTAGATCCTCGGATTGTAAGAACCGTTGCTGCCCTGGATGATTATTTGCCGGAACATGTGGATATGATTTTTACCGCGGAGCATGGGTTGGGATGGCATGATGCAAGAGGCTGGGTTGTATATTTTGGGTTTAATGATGACGACGCGGAAAAGAAGATGATCGTATATCAGTCGATGGTTGAATATTTGGAGGGGAAGAGAATTACGCCCTCAATTATTAACATTGAGTTTTTGGACTCACCTTATTTCAGGATGGAATCATGAGCACCCAGGAAGCACCGATCATTGTAGGCATCGATGTAGGTACAACAAAAATCTGCACCCTGGTAGCCCGGGTGGAGGCGGAAAACAAATTCCGGATCCTTGGCGTTGGTATAGAACCTTCACGAGGAATGAGGAAAGGTGCTGTTGTGGATGTTGAGGCAACCAGCAAAGCTATCAAGCGATCTATCGATAAAGCAGAAAGGACTTCTGGTTTGGAGATTACATCTGCGCAGGTTAGCCTGGCAGGATCTCATGTCTCATCTGTGAACAGTCACGGCGCGAGTGGTGTCACAGGTGGTGTGATCGATCAGCATGATGTCTTCCGGGCATTGGATGCTGCAAAAGCTGTTGCTATCCCTCACAATCGGGATATTGTTCATGTCATCCAGCGCGGGTTCAGTGTTGATGGGCAGGATGGCATTCACAAACCGATTGGCATGCATGGATATCGTTTGGAAGTTGAAGCCCATATCATTACCGCAGCTTCCACATCCCTTGATAACCTGGAGCAGTGTGTGAACGCCGCAGGTGCTGAGGTGGAAGCTTTTGTTCTCAATCCGCTTGCTTCAGCAGAAGCAGTATTAACGGAAACTGAGCGGGAAATGGGAGTTGTTGTTTGTGATATTGGCGGAGGAACAACTGATTTAGCGATTTATATAAATGGAGATGTTTGGCATACGATGGTGATGGCAATTGGAGGAAATCATATAACTTCCGACATCACTCATGGATTGAGTTTAGCGCTTGACCAGGCAGAAAAAGTAAAAATTCAGCACGGCCATGCCATGAAATCTGAAATACCAGAAGACGAAGTATTTCATATTCGTCCCTTTGGCGATGATGCAGAAACAGAATATCGAAGACAGAAGTTGGCTATGATTATTGAGGCTCGCGTAGAAGAGATGTTCAGCTATGTGATCCAGGAGATCAAACGTTCCGGGTATGATGGATTACTGCCAGCGGGAATGGTTTTGACAGGCGGAACGAGTTCATTGCCCGGTATCAGCCAATTTGCGCGGAGGATGTTTAACTTTCCGGTCAGGGTAGCCCAGCCGGAAAACCTGCTGGGAATGACTGATCAGCTTTATGATCCTGCATACTCTACTAGTGTTGGTTTATTAGAATGGACGGTGTTAATGAACACAATATCATATGAAAAGGACAGCTACCGGAAGCAGATGTATGATGAAACAGTTAGCTGGAGCAAAGTAATTGACTTTCTCAGGCGTTTGCTTCCGTAATCAATGACCACACAACAAATGCATGTCTAGGACAGAGGAGATAACTATGGACCCCATCAAAGAAACAGAATCATTTGCAAGGATAAAAGTAGTTGGTGTTGGCGGAGGTGGATGCAATGCCGTAGACCGGATGATAGATGCCGGTCTTACAGGTGTTGAATTTATCGCTGTTAATACAGACGCCCAGGCTTTACTGCGTTCCAAAGCCCCGATACAAGTCCGTGTGGGAGATAAACTAACCCGCGGATTGGGTTCTGGGGGCGATCCCGGCGTTGGACGGAGCGCAGCAGAAGAATCTGCAGACGATCTTTACAGCATTTTAAAGGGCGCAGATATGGTCTTCATCACCGCCGGCATTGGCGGCGGGACCGGAACCGGCGCGTCTCCAATCGTAGCCCAGGCTGCGAGAGAGATTGGCGCTCTGACGATCGGGGTTGTTACCCGGCCGTTTACATTTGAAGGCACGCAGCGTATGCAAACAGCCGAACAGGGCATTTCACTCCTGAAAAATCAGGTTGATACGCTAATCGTCATTCCTAATGACCGGCTGCTGCAGATTGTTGATAAAAAAGCCAGTCTTCAGGAAGCGTTTATGGTGGCCGATGACGTGTTAAGACAGGGAATTCACGGAATCTCAGAATTAATCACTATTCCTGGTTTGATAAATCTTGATTTTGCCGATGTCCGCTCGATTATGTCCGAAGGTGGAGCAGCCCTGATGGCAGTAGGAGAGGCAACCGGTGATGATAGAGCTCGGGAAGCCGCCGAACAAGCCATGTCCAGCGATTTGCTGGATATCACCATTGATGGTGCCCGGGGAATTTTGTTTAACGTCACCGGTGGCCCGAATCTCTCGCTCTATGAGGTCAACCAGGCAGCTGCGATTATCAAAGAAACTGCCCATCCGGAAGTAAACCTGATCTTCGGTGCGGTCATTGATCCGTCGATGGACGAAAAATTCCGCATCACAGTAATTGCGACTGGATTCCAAACAACAGGCATGCCTCGCAATATCATGGAAAGATCTACTCGCCAGGCAAGAAAGGGATCTTCTGTTGAAGAAGGTGTCCAGGTTGAGCGCGAGATGGAATTTGTTCCTCGTTCTTTCAATACTGAAAACTTGGATATTCCAACATTTTTACGGAATCGAAAACGCAATTAGCAGGGGATAGATCGTTTGAAACATTATATATATAGATTGGATCCAAGTTGGTCCTTGGATAGCTATTCAAAGGTAAGTCCACCCTAATCTGGCCTCCTCCTGGTAGGGTTGGATGTTGTCTGGTCAAGTTCTCCTGCTGGATTTCCAGCAGGAGAACTGCTTTAAAATGGTAATTCCAAATTGGCGGTTTTTAGTTAGGGGTAAAAATTGTCAATTTTTCCCTAGTGACACGAGGGGTTGTATGCTAAAATTAAGCCTGGTTGTTGATTAATTGGAACTGGGGATGACAAGACATGAAATGTCCTTACTGCAAAGATGATGATTCCAGGGTGCTGGATACCTCACATGATAGACGTGGTGGCACAAGACGACGTAGATTGTGCTTAAACTGTGAGCAGCGTTTCAGCACTTACGAACGGGCAATCCTCGATACTCCCCTGATTATCAAACAAGATGGAACAAGAGAAGAATTTAATAGGCACAAACTTACCCGGGGAATCCAGATTAGTTGTGATAAACGCCCGGTATCTGCCGCTAATATTGAAAGATTGGTGGGAGATGTTGAATCAGATCTTCAGTCGATGGGAGAAATCGAAGTTTCATCCCGGGTTGTGGGAGATATGGTTATCGCTGGATTAAAAGAGATGGACTTGGTAGCCTATATCAGATATGCGATCGTTTATCTCGGGTTGGAGGATCTTAATGCGATTCGGGGTGAAATTGACGCATTATTGGATGGATAACCGCAGATTTCTAAAAAGGATCT
>CBDVDO010000121.1:0-5507 GCA_965372765.1 uncultured Anaerolineales bacterium | reverse complement strand
ATCACCAGGGTATCTTTCCTTAAAGTTGGGTCCAGTTCATTCAGGAAATAGTGTTCAAAAGCCTTGCTGAAGGTCAGCAGTTCCGCCTTGGCTCTTTCACTATCGGGGCCATGGAGGTGAGAAATTGAATCCAGATTACCCCAGTACACCCAGGCATATTTCCGGGCCTGAGTACGGGTTTCAATCAGTTCCCTGAGGCTGATCCATAAATCTGAAACGGTTCCGATGGGATGGCGATCAGCATCTTTCATGAACATCCTGGAAAGACCGGAATCGATAATCGCATAATGTTGATAGGCGTGAACTTCGACACCGCCTGCTGAAAAATGATCGGTGATTGATCCGACTGGCAGAAACCTTTCCGGGTCAAAACCTGCCAGGGTCAGGTTTCCAGCACCACCCCTGTAGGTGATAGGTTTGTGCTCGATCATGTTGGCCGTTACTCCGTATTCCTTGAGCCACATTTCATAACCCATTATTCCGTGTCTGGCTGCGGAGCTGTCTGTCCACAGAGAGGTGATCGCAGCACAGGTTGTGCTGGGCGAGA
Organism: uncultured Anaerolineales bacterium; assembly: GCA_965372765.1. Taxonomy (GTDB): domain Bacteria; phylum Chloroflexota; class Anaerolineae; order Anaerolineales; family UBA11858; genus B10-G9. The sequence goes on along the minus strand of CBDVDO010000121.1, from coordinate 4,960 downwards.
TCGATGTTATCGGAGCCAGGATTCCCTGATTCAGCAGCGAATTCCAGATCAAATCACTCTCCTCAGCCATCCATTTCTGCAGGCGGTGAAAGGAGAGTGCGTCCAATAAGATCACGATCACGTTTTGGGTTTTCCCCCCGATAGGATCTAGCAGATCTGGTAGTAGTGGGGGTGAGGAAAACCCCCCTACGTTTAACAATTCCGCAGCGCTGGCAGGAACATTAAGGATGGACAGACCGTTATATTGGGGAGAGATAAACTTATCTCCCAGTGGAAGCCCCTGGATTGGATTTTCCCTGATGAGTTTTTGAATTTTCTTAGTGAGCTCAGTCATAGTTCCTCATTGTATGATTTCCCTGAATTATAAACGCAGAATTGAAAAAACCCCTTCAGTATTGATTCTTTTTTCAATTGAAATTCAGGAAATATTTTAAGTTTGCCTCACATTTTTGTTATTATAATAAGCTCAGGAATACCGAGACTTCATAGACCTTAATACTCTGCAGGAGATTGCGTTGACCAATCGCCCGGAAACACTCAAGGAAAAAATAACCCAGTTTATAACCCCCCGTAAGCTGCGATTCTTCAAAGAATCGCTTACGGGTTATTTGTTTGTTGCTCCCGCACTGACCCTGATCTTCATGTTTGGTATATTTCCGGTTGGATTTGCCCTTTATGTCAGTTTACATAAATGGCGAATTTTACGGACTGATTTCATCGGTCTGGATAATTATGTTCGGGCGATAGGGAATATCACCTATGTTGCCGCGTTCTTTTTTGCGTTGGCTGCCTTGCTCGGCGCTGTTTTGATTTTAAGGAGAACAATCCAACATGCCGAGGAAAATAATCAGCGACCCTGGCTGTTGTCCCTGCCGGCTGGCTTATATGCGCTGACTATCTATGCTTTCCTGCGTTACATCTGGTATCAGCTCCCGGAATTCCTGGACATTGCGATAAAGTTGCGAGGTGTGGAAAAAACCAGGGAGTTATTTCTCCAATTTCTAGGGGAATCATTTTATGCGCCAGCTGTGTATTCATCCTGGCGTTTCTTTACCCTGATCCTGGCCAGCTCTGTCGCAGCTTCCTTAGTAGCGCTTATTTTTTATCGGAAACCGCTTAGATCTCAATTCCAGACCCAGTTTACTCTGATGTGGATAGCGCTGAGTTCGGGAATAGGTTTGTTTTTGTTTACCTATCAGCAGGTTTTTAATGCATATCTCCTAGCCTTGGAGACTAATTCAGATCCCGGAATTTGGCCCCAGGTGATTGTTGTGTCTGCGGGTATCATTTTGATAGGGCTGGGTTGGTTTGCCTGGAGCAGCGCCCCAAAAGCGGATCAAGCCTGGAAATTCTGGATTCGCATCCTGGGAGCATTTATTTTCCTGGTTGGAGGCTGGATATTGGTAGGGGAAATTCCTGTCCTCATGACTACCGGTGACAAGGATCTCTGGGAGGGCTTAAAAGTAACAATTTTCTTTTCCGCAGGTACGGTGCCTTTTCAATTAACCATCTCCATGTTTCTGGCTATCTTGTTGTTCCAGAAACTCCGCGGTTCTGAATTCTTCCGGATGATATTTTTCCTGCCTTATGTAACTCCATTTATTGCCAGCGCGGCTATCTTCAGGCAGATCTTTGCTAACCGGGATACTGCGCCGGTTAACTTGTTGATCAGGAAGCTGGGTGGTGAAGGATTGGCCTGGCTGCAGGAATCAAAAGGGGTAAATCTCATCATCGGGGAAATGATTGGATTGGATTTGCCTGACTGGGCGGCTGGACCCAGCTTGGCTCTGGTTGTAGTCATGATCCACGCGATCTGGACTTATGTCGGGTATAACATAGTGATTTACCTTGCCGGACTGGGAAATATACCCACCGAGTTAAACGATGCTGCTGAGATTGATGGGGCCAGCAAATGGGACGTGTTTCGTTTTGTCACCTTCCCCTTGCTTTCTCCCACCACTTATTTCCTGTCGCTAATCGCCGTCATTGGCACTTTTAAGGCGTTTGCTACCCTCTGGGTTTTCCGGGAGGGTCTTGCTCTCGGCACAACGGATACATTTAGTGTAGCAATTTTCCTGGAATTTTTTGATAAGCTGAGGTATGGGTATGCCTCGGCAATGGCATTTGTTTTGTTTGCAATTATCCTGGGATTAACTTTGATCAACAACCGTTTTCAAGGTTCCAAGGTATTTTTCTTGTAGGTGAAGGTGGGTTTTTATATGAAATTAAACCATTCTCGTACCATGACAATCCTGACCTATACGATCCTGATTCTGGGGGCGCTGCTCTCTCTGGTGCCGTTTGTGTGGATGATTTCCACCTCGTTGAAAACCATTGGCGAGGCATTGGGATCTTCTTTTTTCCCCAGCGAATTGCATTTTGAAAACTATGTTGAAGCCTGGGACCGGGCTAATTTTTCACAATATTTCTTAAACAGTATAAAAATCACCGGGATCTCCCTGATAGGCAGTATCAGCATCAGCGTCCTGGCGGCTTATGGATTTGCCAGGATAAAATTTCCCGGGAGGGACTTGATTTTTGGTATTTTGTTGAGCACTATGATGATTCCCGCCATGGTAACCATCATTCCTAATTTTTTGACCGTCACCTGGCTGGGCAGAATTGGACCCATTAAGTGGATCAATAACTGGCCAGCGCTGACAGTGCCCTTTATGGGAAGTGTATTTAACATCTTCCTGCTCCGGCAATTTTTCGCCCAGATCCCGGATGAACTGTTTGATGCTGCCAGGATCGACGGTTCCGGCCACCTGCGGTTCTTGTTCCAGGTTGTATTGCCGCTCTCAAAAGCACCCTTGATGGTGATCATGGTACTTACATTTATCGGGTCCTGGAACTCACTGGCCTGGCCGCTGCTGGTGACCAATACGCCGAATTGGCGGCCTATTTCCGTCGGGATGATGAATTTTGTCACTGAAGCTGGACAGGAAATCCATTACATCATGGCCGGTGCGTTTATTACAATTATTCCCATATTAATCTTGTATTTTTTCACTCAGAAACAATTCACTGAGAGCATCGCTCGCAGCGGATTAAAAGGTTAATAAACTCTTTTAAAGAACAATGTTATAGTTATTAATAGAAAACCTAAAGGAGGTGAGCGCCCCTTAACTAAACCCCTCGTGTAATTCACCAGACAACAATTCTAATGAGGAGAAAAAAATGTCTAAAAAGTTTTTGACTATGATTTTTGCAACTTTGATCATACTGTCGCTGGTCATGACGGCTTGTGCTCCGGAACCCCCGGTTGTAGAAGAACCTGCTGCCGAGGAAGTTGAAGAAGTCGAAGAGGTCGAGGAAGTTGAAGAAGTTGAGGAAGTTGTTGAAGAACCCATGATGGACCTCAGCGGCGTGACAGTACAATTCTGGCACGTTTATGGTGAGGGTGATCCCCGCAATGAAGCCATGGTGGCCTTAGTGGATGAATTTAATGCCAGCAATGAATATGGCATCACCGTTGAAGCATTGGATCAAGGCAGTTACAACGATCTGGAAGATAAAGTTAATGCAGGTATCCAGTCCGGTGATACACCGCAGATTGCGCAAGCCTATACCAGCGCGCTCAATAACTGGGACACAGTGGATATGGTAGTGGATTTGAACCCATTTGTATCCGATGAAACCTACGGTCTGACGGAAGATGAGGTTGCTGACATTTATCCTGGTGTGTACGCCTTAGGCGTTACCCCTGGTGGCGCCCGCCTGGGCTGGCCGCTCAGCCAATCCGCCAACGTGATGGTTTACAACTTCACCTGGGCGAAGGAACTGGGATTTGATGCTCCTCCGACCACCCCCGAAGATTTGAAAGCCCAGCTCTGCGCGGCAGCGGAAGCAAACGCAACCGATGATAATCCTGACAATGATGGAACCGGCGGTATGGTTTGGTATGCAAGCGCTTCCAATTACCTGTCATTCCTGCATGCGTATGGCGGGGTTGAACTAAATGCCGACGGCACAGCTTATGACTTCAATACTGCAGCAGCCAAAGATGCAGCGCTGTACGTGAATGATTTAAAGGCAAGTGGATGCGCTTTTGAGACCGAGAGTTATCCCAACCCCGAGCAGGCAAATCGCTTGGCGCTGGTGACCTTAAGTTCCACTTCCGGTCTGAAGTACTACGGGTATGCTTTCTCAGATGCCGAAAACGATGATGAGTGGGGCTTCATAGCCTTCCCCGGACCTGATGGTGGACAGGGTGTGGATGCTTTCACCCAGACCATGGGTATTCTGAAATCAACCCCGGAACAGGAACTAGCTTCCTGGATCTTCATCAAATACCTGACAGCTCCTCTGAATCAGGCCACTTGGATTGAAGCCAGCGGCTACCTGCCGACCCAGTACTCCACTGAAGGCATGTTGGTGGATTACATAGCTTCAGTTCCACAATATAAATCCACATTGGCTCTGGCAGCTTTGGGCCAGGGTGAACCGGAGACCTTCACAGCCTGGTACTCAGTACGCCGGGCAGTTGATGATGCTGCAGCCATGCTGTACGCAGCTGAAACAGCGGAAGAAGTGGAAGCAATTCTGGCCGAGCTGAACATAACGGCGGCTGAATTAGTGGCAGAGATTGAGTAAATCTCAAGTTTGACAGTAGAATCAAAAACACCTGCTGGGAAACCAGCAGGTGTTTTTTTATTGACGAAACACAGTTAATGGACCTTCGCGAAAAAACCAAATCTCGGGTATTGGTCTTTGGATTAGTGGAATTATCATCATTTCATCAATCCCGGTCATTAATGACCGGGCTAATAACGATGCCCAATAAATTGGGCTAATATTCCTCCAGCTACGATTGTAAGCCCAACGGGCGCAGTTTTTAGCCGGGGGATTTATCCCCCGGTTAGATGGAGCTTCTTTGGCACTCATCTGTATGTAGAATGAAAAATACCTGCGGGAATACAAACAGAAAAGTAATTTTTTGTCCAGGATGCGGGATCCT
>CBDVDO010000120.1:0-5530 GCA_965372765.1 uncultured Anaerolineales bacterium | reverse complement strand
GGATTATTCCATCCATGAGCAGGCGAAAGATTATATGGGTTTTTGTTAAAGAGGAATTGGTTCAGTTATCATAGATAAAAACCGCTGATAATCAGCGGTTTTTCTTTTTCGAGTCGGGGCGGTCGGATTCGAACCGACGGCCTTTGCAACCCCATTGCAACGCGCTAACCGGACTGCGCCACGCCCCGAACAATGAGCATTATAGTGCCTTCCCACTTATATGGCAAGATGATATCAAATAATCACCGCTAAACAGGCCTGGTGAGTTGCTTTGTCCACTTGTATGCTTAAATGTTTAATCAAGCAAAAGGCAAAGTATATACCTGCCAGCGTTTGTATATCTCCGCTCCCATTTTTTCTGCCGTTAACACCGAGGTCGGGTTTTCTACATCAGTGATGGACATATCTGTCCACTTGTAACCGTGAGCAATCGCCTGATTAAAAAGCCCCTCAAATAACAGCACACCTACCCCAGTCCGCCAATATTCCGGCAGTACAAGACCGCTCTTTATAGTCATACTGTTGGGTTCCCGTCTTTTAATCAACCAGAGCAATTTTAGGATATCCCAGGGATATCTTAATCCATTCACGTCGATGAAGATTTCGTTTAAATTGGGCAGCCCGGGTAAAAATCCCACCGTTTCTCCATCCACCTCTGCAAATAATATGAAGGCGGGATCGGCAATAGCACGGAATGGTTCCAGGGTCGCTTCCAGGGCATCACGGCGCCACCCGATATGATCTCTTAGATGCGCCAGCGCTTTGTTCAAAAGCCTGTGAACATTATCAATTTCTTCCTGCCAGTTTTCAAAATCTGCTTGCCGAATCACAATTTTCCCCCGGGATTTTACTCGCTTTGCCAAACGAACCAGCCGGCGAAATTCAGGAGAATCCTCCAGGGTGATTCTTAAGGCTACGTTTTGAGCCCGGGCAGGCTGGAAGCCATATCTATCCATGAATTCTTGATAATAGGGAGGCGAATGACCGCACATCAACGCCGGAGGGGCATCACGGCCCTCAATAAGGACACCGTAACTATCTTCGTAATCGAGATTCCAGGGGCCATATAAGGCGTTTAATCCCCGCTTTTTCCCCCACTCCATTGCCTTTTCAATTAATGCCTGGAATACTTCATAATCCTCGATGTATTCAAGGAATCCAAACATGCATTCCTTTTTCCCCCTCTTCTGATTGGTTGGAGGGTCTTCAGCGGCACAAATTGTACCGGCCAGTTTTCCGTCTTTGTAAGCTAGAAAGAATTCCGCTTTACCGCGATCAAAAAATACACCTCGATCAGGGTCAATCACCTTTTTCCGTTCTGGTAACAGCGGTGGAACCCATAAAGGGTCATTCCGATAAATCTTCCAGGGAAATGTTAAAAACTTTCGCCTCTCTCCTGCAGATTTCACCTGCTTAATTTCAATTCTTTTCATAAGTGATTCTCTTTTTCAAGCAGCCCGGCGTATCTTCAATTCTTCAACGATCTTTAAAAACTCTTTCCTACCCAGAGGATATTTATAGGCAACAAAAATCCCTATCGCCAACAGCAAAGCCGGGATTGGTCCGATCACTAATCTTATGCCCCATAAAGCCCGGCTGTTCTGCTGAAGAACATTTGGCTGGTACCCAGTAACATCCAACAAGAGCAAGATTAATGGGATAGCAATTGACGATGCAATTTTGCGAGCTAAAGTGGTAAAGCTGTAAAACATTCCTTCATGGCGTTCACCAGTTTTGTATTCATACCATTCAATCGCATCGGGCAGGATTGCCCAGGGAAGCACATGAGCTGCTGCCACACCTATTCCCGCCAATGAGCATAATATAAAAATAAAACTTAGGGGAGTTTCCGGGGTCATCGAAATCAGAAACAGCTGAACCACAGCCCAAAATGCAATTCCATACATATACGCATAGCGCTTGCTCCACCTTAGCGATACCCAATTCCAGAGAGGTAGAGCAAACATGGCAACAACGAAAATTGAAGCCATGATAATGTCAATTTGAGGACCCCTCTGAATAACATACGTTACATAAAACACCAAACTGGTTTGCAGAATATCCACAGCAATCCAAGTTGCGAGAAATATCCCTAAACTATATCTGAATGGCACGTTTTCCCAGACCGACCTGATTGATTCTCTAAAAGTTGGTTTATCCAGCTCTATGTAATCCTCACTCTCTTTGGTTCCAAAAAATGTCACGAACATGGGAAGGGCTGACATTAAACCAAATATCGCTCCCATAAGCAGAACCTTTGGGGCGTTTTCGGGTGTAAATGATCCAACTATCATCCAGGGTACCGTGAAGGCCAGCAAACTGCCCAGGATTGAAAAGAACATCCGGTAGCTGGTTAATGAGGTGCGTTCATCATAGTCAGAGGTCAATTCCGGGGTGAGGGCAAAATATGGCATATAAAGAAGTGTTGCTGAAGCCTCGAAGATAATATAAGCTACGGAATAGTATGCAGCCAGAGCAAATGTACTTTCAAAACCCGGGCTGTACCAGAGCATGGTGAAGGTCAAAGCAAGAGGCAATGCACCGAACAGCAAAAAAGGTCGGCGGCGTCCCCAGCGAGTGCGGGTTCGATCAGATATATAGCCAAAAATTGGATCATTAATATAATCCCAGCTTTTTCCTATAAAAATAGCAATTGCTGCGATTCCCGGTCGCAATCCAATCACATCAACCATACATATCGCGAAATAGGCTGCCAGGATTGTGGATGTAAGACTGAAGCCAATATCCCCTACCCCATACATCAATTTTTTCCGGCGGGTTAACTCAGCAGTCATATGATTAGTCCTTGGGATAAAAAAGAATGATGATTTCAGTAGTATAACATCATCCTCTTTTGGAAATTCCTAACTGGGCTTACTTAATAAATTCAGAGAATATTGCTTGACTTTCCGCGAAGAATTTGTTACGCTTAAACTACCAAACGGTCGGTAGGGAGGTGATCTTTGTCCAGAGATGATATTCTCAGGGCCGCTGCTCAAATATTCCAGGAAAAAGGCTATCATGCAGCTTCCATGCAAGATATAGCGGAAGCTGTCGAATTGAAAAAAGGAAGCCTGTACCATCACGTCACCAGCAAACAGGAAATATTATTAGCGTTGCTGGATGAAGCGTTGGATCTCATTATTGAACGACTCCAGGCAGTAGAAGCTAAAGATTTATCACCCAATCAGAAACTTCGTCAGGCTATGCAAGCCTACCTGAGCTTTCTGGCGGAGAACAGGTCGCTATCCTCAGTACTTATTCTAGAGCATAAATCTCTGCAGCCGGAATTTATTGACCTCCACATCCCCCGCCGGGATCGTATTGAACAAATCTGGCGGGAAATTATCGAAGAAGGAGTATCGTGTGGAGAGCTCCAATCCCAGCAACCTGCCTTGACCGCCAAAGCCCTGCTGGGCGTGCTCAACTGGACAATAACCTGGTACCGTGAAGACGGTCCGCTCTCTCCAAACGAAATTGCAGACCACTTTGCAGACCTCTTTATTCAAGGTTTGCTCATCCGCCATTAAACTAATCTACACCAGCAGTCTTAAGGAGGAGGTGTTACTGGAAAGGATCAAATGTTTACCCGGATGAACTGACTATTCTTCTACCCTGGTATCACCGATTGCTTCAAAGAAGGAAAACTCAGGTAAACGATAGCCAGCCTAACATCCCACACTTTTTTCTCTACCCGTAAATTTTTCTCGGAGGCCTTTATGTATTCATTTACCCCTACAGAAGAACAACAAATGCTCTTGGATGCAGTGAAGCGGTATGCTGATCAGGACATGCGTCCCGCCGCCCGGGAAGCGGATGAAAAATCCGAACTTCCCCGGGACTTAATAGAAAAGGGCTGGGAGCTTGGTGTGCTCCAGGCATCCATCCCTGAGGATTATGACGGTTTTGGGGAATACTCCACCTTAACCGGTGTGCTCGCCGCGGAAGCAATGGCTTATGGGGATCTGTCAACAGCACTGGCCGTGATGACACCCAATCTATTTGCACTTCCAATTTTATTTTCAGGATCAGAGGAACAGAAAAAAGAATACCTACCTGCTGTGATTGCTGCAGAATGGAAAGCATATACAGCTGCTCTAATCGAACCTACCTTTAATTTTGATCCCTGGGAGCTTTCAACTTCCGCTGTCCTTGATGGGGATTCAATTTTAATTAGCGGAGAAAAAACCTATGTTCCCTATGCTGCGGAAGCGGAAGCCCTGATCATCTACGCTAATTTTGATGGTGAAACTCAGGGGTTTATCGTCCCCCAAGGAACTGAAGGACTTGTGGTGGGTGAGCGGCAAAAAACGCTCGGCATCCATGCTTATCCCCTTTATTCCCTCACCCTGGATAAAGTCAAGATTCCTGCAGATAACCGGTTAAATGGTTCCGAAGGCCACAGTTTAAAATCCATAATGGCTTCCTGCCAGGTAGCCCTGGCAGCTATGGCAGTGGGTGTTGCCCAGGCAGCCTTTGATTATGCCGTAGATTATGCAAAAGAAAGAGAAGTCTTTGGAGTTAAAGTAGCTCAAAAGCAAGCCATTGCCTTTATGATTGCAGAAATGGGCACTGATATAGAATCAACCCGTCTGCTGGCCTGGGAAGCTGCCTGGATGCTCGACGAAGGGAAAGATGAAGCAGACAAACACGCTTACCTGGCTTATAACGGCGCTGTTGACATGGTAATGATGGTAACTGATGCGGCGGTGCAGATCCTTGGCGGTCACGGTTATATCAGGGAACATCCTGTGGAAATGTGGATGAGGAATGGACGGGGATTTGCTGCCTTTACCGGCTTAGCAATGGTGTAAAAACGATCCACCAGCTTATTACTGACCTGGATGAGGTCACTCTATCCCTCTTCAGCCCAGTGAAAGATAAAGGAGAAAGAAAATGATCAGTTTTGAAATGCCTAAACCACTGGTTCAGACTCGCCGGCTGGTTGAAACTGTTGCTGAAAACATGATGCGCCCTGTATCCCGCGAAATGGATGAAAACGAACACGAAATACCCTGGGCTTACATTGAGTTTATGCATACTGCTACAAAAGCCATGGGCAGCTCTTCCATGGCCGCTGACGACCCACCAAAGAAAAAAGATAAGGACCCCAAAAAGGAAAAACGACCCAGCATCAATTACCAGCGTTTAATGGTAATGGTGGAAGTGCTTTCCTGGGGAGATGCATTAATTTATCTCTGCACCCCCGGCGGCATGCTTGGAGCCGCGGCTGTCGGTGCGGCGGGAACTCCCGAGCAGAAGAAACGCTTCTTAAGCCGCTTCCAGGGCAAAGAGCCAGTATTTGATGCCATGGCAATGACAGAACCCGAGGCCGGCTCCGATACTTCTGCAATCAGAGCCACTGCTGTGCTGGATGAACAAACCAATGAATGGATCTTGAACGGCGAAAAGATTTTTGTTACCGCAGGGCACAAAGCCCTGGTGGATTCAAAAGGCTTTATCGTTGTCTGGGCCAGCCTGGACCTGGAAGCAGGGCGGGCAGGTATCCGGTCATTTGTTATCGAAGCCG
>CBDVDO010000119.1:0-5532 GCA_965372765.1 uncultured Anaerolineales bacterium | reverse complement strand
GCAGGCTCACTCTCGTCAGCCACATCATCAGTATCAACATCCAGATCAATACCTTCATCTTCGAGGATATCAACCAGGGCTTCTTCCGCCCTCATCGCTTCCTGTTCTTCTTCTTCCAAGGCAGATTCTGGTGTTTCGCCTTCACGGTAAACGATGATTTCAATTTTCGGGATCAGGTCCACTGTCAGGCGGACTGAAAGATCATGTTTCCCGATCATGCGCAAAGGTTGGGATTCAATCTGTTTGGCTTCAACAGTCACTCCGATTTCCTCGCTGACTTTTTCAGCGATCATCTGGGTGTTTATGGATCCATAAAGCCGACGGGTCTCACTGGCTTTGGCAGCAAACAGGAAACGTTTTCCTTCCAGCTGCTCTGCAACGCCGCCTAATTCCTTATTTACCTTGGCCCGTTTCACTTCACCGTGTTTCCGGATACGTCCAGCCTGCTTAACAGCGCCTGGGGTTGCCAAAACAACCAACCCCTGAGGCATCAGGTAATTCCGGGCATAACCGGGGGCTACTTTTTTTACGTCCCCGGCACGGCCTAATTTATACACGTCTTCTAACAACAATACTTTCATAGTCTCTAGCCCTTTCTACTAAATTTTGAATAGAGTATATCTGGCGCGAAGGGTACAACGCACAAGACGCGGAAAATTTTACCAGATGGCAAGAGTGCAGTCAATGACCCCATGATTCCAAGAGAGATGGGCAAGTATGGGAATCAACCAAGGCAATCCCCTGTTATTGGCTGATTAACCTCGAAAAAAGATAATCAAGGCAATTAAACCAATCAGCACAATCAACTGAATGGCAAATCCAATCCCGACGGTTCTATTAGCCCGTTTGTCCTCCAATCGGAGAAGCGGCGGGGCTCCCTTAACCTGGAAAACGGGTCCTGTGAACCAGGTGAAAACTGCTCCACCAATCAGGCCTCCAATATGTCCCCAGTTATCAATCCCGGGAGACAAACCAATCAAGAGATTCACCGCTGCGACCTGGACAATCTGCTTAAGAGCGACCCGGGAATGATCCCCGAATAATTTTCTATGCTGATAGATAAACACGCCCTCTGCCCCCAAGATGCCAAAGATCGCCGTGGATGATCCCAGAGAAGGGGACGGGGTAAAGAAGAAAGAAAACATATTGCCGGCAATTCCAGCGATTAAATACAATCCCAGGAAACGGAATGATCCAAAGAATCGCTCCACCCTTCTTCCCAGGATATAAATGGCATATGTATTAAATCCTAGATGAAGAATTGATCCTTGCAGGAACATGGGCGTTACCAGCCGCCAATACTGACCTGATAAAATTAACTCGTTTGCTTTTACACCCATCGCTGCTGGAACATCAAAACCCACCAGATTGTCGGTCAGAATTTGAAGCAGATACAAAACAACATTAATGACCATCAAGGAGTAGGTAACCAGCGGTTTCCGGTCAGGCAACTTAATTTTCAGGGATGGCTGGGCTTGACTTTCGTATCCGTCCACCTGCTCCTGATGCCCACCTAAATTTTCTACTTCGGGTCTATTCGGGTAATAATCCTCCCGGGACACCACTCTTTGGAAATGTATTGGACCGGAAAGGTTCGCACTGATAGAAGGAAGGTTTATCTCTGGATGGGGATTTGTGTCCAGCTCCAATCTGGCTTTCTCCACTGCGTCCTTGATCCGCTCCAGCGCTACGGGGTCCTGGGACAAATCTAAATTATATTTCCGGGAGATTTCAGAGAGTATGATAGAAACTAACTGCTGACCTGGATCGTTTTTTTCTGAAGAAACGGGTAAATAATTCTGGTTCATAAATTTACTTCTCGTTGGCAAACACGCTGTTGTTCTGCTTTGATTATGGCTTCAATAGTATCCACTGTCTCGCTTAAGTGATCATCTCTATTGACAACAATATAATCAAATAGATCAATCTTCTTGAACTCCTGGCGAGTGGTTGCAATTCTTAATTTTAAACTTTCTTTGGTTTCTGTATTTCTCTTTTTCAAGCGGTTAATCAATTCCTCATCACTTTGGGGCGACAAAAAGATCAGTAACGCATCCTCAGCCAAGTTCCGCACTGTTTCAGCTCCCTGGACATCGATCCTCATGATAACGTTTTTCCCGCTTGCCAGGGCTTTTCTCACCTGAGATTTCGGAATCCCCTTGTAATCTTGATAAACTACTGCATATTCGAGCAGTTCTCCTTCATTAATCATCCTGGCAAATTCATCTTCGGATAGAAAAAAATAGTCCTCCCCATCTACTTCCTCAGGACGGGGTTCACGGGTGGTCGCAGTGATTACAAAATGAAATGGCAAACCACGAGATTTCATCACCTCCAGCACAGAATCTTTCCCCACCCCGGAAGGTCCGGAGATCACAATTAATAGAGGATTTGGCGGATTCAGATTAAAAATTGAGGTCGATGAGTTGTCATTCATAACAAAATATCCTTATCCATTATAATTGGAGCGAACAATTTCCTCTTTTTGGAGTCTGCTTAATGCCACATTACGAATACTATTGTACTGGTTGTAATCATATTTTTGAAATATTCCTGACCTATCAGGAATACGGGTCTCAGACGATGAATTGTCCCCTCTGTGAAAGTTCGCAAATCAAGCGGATAATCAAACCTGTCCGGGTTGCCCGTTCAGAGGAAAACAGGCTGGAATCGCTAACTGACCCAGAACAATTAGCGGGGCTGGATGATGATCCCCAGACACTTGGAAAGATGATGCGCCAGATGAGCCGGGAATTAGGGGAAGATATGGGACCCGAATTTGATGAAGTGGTCGACCGGCTGGAAAAAGGTCAATCCCCCGAGGATATAGAACACGATCTTCCGGATCTAGGTTCTGACGGGGGCAGTCTCAACCCCAGTCTTGATCTGTAGATCTGAACCCCGCAGGCAAGTCAACCTTTTACAAACCTTCCACTGTTATTAATACCCGCAAGCTTTCAGCCACTGCAGGAGAATTTTCCACAGATTTGCCCGGACTTCTTCAAATGGGCATCCGGCATCCACAATTATCCAGCGCTCAGGGTCTGCCTTCACCAATTCAAGATATCCAGCTCTAACCCGTTTATGAAAGTTTATATCGTAGGCATCCAGCCGGTTGAGTCCTCCCGCATCCAGCCGCCGTTGTAAGCCTACTTCCGGTTCCAGATCCAGCAGGAGTGTCAAGTCGGGAGTTAGACCCCCGGTTGCATAATAAATAATCCCCCGCAGAGATTCCACGGTATTCCTGTGGCCATAACCCTGGTACGCCAGGGTGGAATCCGCATAGCGGTCGCACAATACAATGCCGCCTTCAGCCAGATGGGGTTTAATAATTTCATCAACCAGTTGAGCCCGGGCAGCTTGGTATAGCAATGCTTCAGTACGGTCCACCATGGCTGTGTTTTTCAGATCCAGCAGGGTTTCCCGAATCTGGTCCCCAATGAATGTCCCGCCGGGTTCCCTTGTTGTTAATACCGGGTATCCTTCCTGAATTAACTGTTCAGCCAGAATATCCATCTGAGCAGTTTTTCCACTGCCGTCAGGACCTTCAAAGGTGATAAATTTTCCCGTTTTACCTTGCATTGATTGATGAGTTTCCAACTCTATTGTTTTTCAGCTCTTTCTCTATCTATTAATGGACAATTATGATTCTTCCCTGAAAATCCTCACTCTCCGGTTGGGATCTTTCCCGTGAGAATGGGAAACCAGGTTAGCCTGGGTCACCATCTGATGTTGAAGGCGTCTGATATAAGATGAAGCCGGTGGTAGTTCCACCCAGCGTTCTCCGTTCAGTACTGCCTGTATGGCACCCTGGGTTTGCTGCAGTGTCTGTTCATCACTTTTGGAAAGAGAACCGTTTTTTAAATTAAAGACATCCTTTAATAAATGCTCCATTCTTTTGGCTGTATTGGATCTTAAGACATAAATGGGCAAGCCCAGTTCTTCTGCTTCTGCAATTGCCCTTGGATTATCCCGGTAATGATGTTTCAGGGTGACTGCTATTTTTGCATCCTTTACATGTTTTTCTATGGAGATTGGAACATTCAGGTTTTTGGCAGCTTTCAGCATCCGGTCGCGGGCAACCCCATAAGTAAAAACCGGTAACGTTTCCAACTCTTCATGGTCCAGCTGCCATTGCGGTTTGCCGTTAGCAAACTCGTTTTCGGGGATGGAATCTGCTCCCATACTCTGTAATACGGGCCTGGTAGGTGTCTTTTTAATTTTAATTTGACCGTCTTCTGACCGGGACCTGACTTCTGGTATAAGCAGCTCACCTCGCAGAAGTGAATCTACCGCTGTCGCGACATCTTGGTGAATAGCCAGGCTGTCCCTGGTCTGGATTTCTATCAATACGTGAAAGGTAGGGTTGGATCGACGTTCCAGGACGGTTTTTTGAGTTCCCCTTCGCCTGGCTTCCTCATCAGAAAGTGTTACCGATTCGATTCCCCCTACAAGGTCTGCCAGGGTTGGGTTTATCAACAGATTCTGAAGAGTGTTTCCGTGAGCAGTCCCAATCAACTGCACCCCCCGTTCTGCTATGGTGCGGGCAGCCAGGGCTTCCAATTCTCGTCCAATTTCATCAATTACTATTACTTCCGGATTATGGTTTTCCACCGCTTCAATCATCACTTCGTGCTGAAGTGCTGGTTGGGCAACCTGCATCCGGCGGGCTTTTCCGATTGCGGGGTGTGGAACATCCCCATCACCCGCTATTTCATTGGAGGTATCTACTATCACTACCCTTTTATTCTCCGCCAGAATCCTGGCCGCTTCCCGCAGCATGGTTGTTTTTCCCACCCCCGGGCGGCCTAATATCAGCAGGCTTTTACCACCTTCGATCAAATCTTTAACGATATCTGTTGTTCCGTAAACCGATCTCCCAACCCGGCAAGTCAAACCGACGATTTCTCCTGCGCGGTTCCGAAGAGCAGCAATTCTATGCAAGGTGCGTTCCAATCCGGCTCGGTTATCACCGTCAAATTTACCGATCCGCTTAACAACATATGCAATATCCTTGCGGGTGATCTCTCCGCCGCTTAATTCAAATTCCTCTTCAGAAAATCGCGCGGTTGGAACACGTCCGAGATCGAGAATGACCTCGATTAAATCAGCGTTCTTCCCTTCTACATTGATTGACTTGCTGATTTCCGGCGGCAAGACTTCAAATAGTGAGTCTAAGTTATCTGTAATGCGATGATTTGACATAATCAGTTCTTTATTTCTGTGTTGGAAATCGGAGTTGTAATATCCGGCTGTTTTTCAAATGCCTGGTACTTGAAAGTCTGTTTGGCATTATAGTGGACAGCCAATCTTTTCACCACTGCTCTTTGTTCTGGTCCTGGATCGGCTCCTGCTCTCACCAGGGCTGAAGCGACCCTTTCCTGATAGGAACGGACCCGAAGGTAAACATCACGTGTGTTGCGGTAGGGCAAATTGAAGAACAATGCCGCTAGATATTCATCCACGTCCGATAACTCCGGCTCCAGGATTATACCCAACAGGATGCCATTAGGGCCAAATCTGGTTTCCGCA
>CBDVDO010000118.1:0-5533 GCA_965372765.1 uncultured Anaerolineales bacterium | reverse complement strand
AAATACAGGAGGTGTTTTTGTATGGAGAGGAACTTCCTCTCTCCAGCTGCCAGGGCTCCCTCACCCGTCCTCGGGTGAGGACATATTACCAAACGCGCCCGGAGACGGGCGCTCAGAGCATCTGGGATTTTACCCTAAACTGTAATCATGAGGAGCTCAGAGACCCTCCGACATGCTCAGGATGCCACATCCTGTAAGGGCAGTCGGCACCTAAAACAAAACTAACGCCTATTGAATTCAGACGTCAGTTTGTATAATTAACTACGAGAGGCCTTTATTTATTTGTCCACCTAAAGGGGTGCACTGCAATCAAACCGGGGTTTTTTTATCCATTTCAGTGATCTTATTATTAATCAGGTACCACTTGCCCGATTGCGTCTGAGATATCACCAGCCAACACAGAGGCTGAGTTGGCTTTTTTCTCTGCTGCAATAGATCCTGCCCTGGCATGGATCCAGGCACCACCAGCAGCAGCTTCAAAGGGTGAAATACCCTGGGCAATCAAACCGGTAATAATTCCAGCCAATACGTCGCCACTACCTGCTGTGGCCAGGGAGGGATGGGCAGCAGCAAGAATTTTTATTTGCCCCCCAGGATCTGCAATCACAGTGTTTGCTCCTTTGAGCACCAAAATTTGATCCCACTCCTGAGCGAATTTTTCAGCAATACCAACCCGGTCTCTCTGAATTTCATCAACTGGCATACCGGTTAAATAAGCCATTTCTCCTGGATGCGGGGTCAATACACTTCCAGCAGGTATTACCCCGGGCCAATCCTTAGTGTTTGCCGCTAATCTTAACCCATCTGCATCCAACACCAGCGGCGGTAGATTCTTCAAGCGTAGAACCTTTTTAAGGAAATCCCTGGAACAATAATTTGTTCCCAGCCCGGGACCAATAAGACAAGCTGTTGGTCGTTCAAGGGCTTCTTTGATCTGTTCGATGGCTGACGAAGAAATCGCCCCATCCAAATCATCCAGTTGGATCCAGGTAGCTTCTGGGATGTTCCCAATTATCCCGGAGTAAATCGTTTCCGGAACAGCCAAGGTGACCAATCCTGTCCCAATCCTGTAAGCAGATTCTCCAGCCAGAACTGCAGCCCCGGGGTAATTCACAGATCCTGCGATGATAAGAGCAGTCCCAAATATCCCTTTATGAGCGTTTAGAGGCCTCTCCGGCAGGATTTGCTTTA
The DNA here is from genome assembly GCA_965372765.1 of uncultured Anaerolineales bacterium. Taxonomy (GTDB): domain Bacteria; phylum Chloroflexota; class Anaerolineae; order Anaerolineales; family UBA11858; genus B10-G9. The sequence continues at coordinate 4,342 of CBDVDO010000118.1, read as the reverse complement.
CCCATTCAGCCTCTATAACTTCGCGCCTAATATTCTCCATTTCAGATAATCCATCAGGCAATCCGATCTCAACCAGTTGAAGATCTCCTACATAATCATAAGCCGGGAAACGAAGTAAACCCTGTTTTACAGCCGCCATCGTTACCGTGAGGTCTGCTCTCAAGCATATTTGAGCAGCTTCCCCAGAATCACAATCAATCCCGGATGGACAATCTACAGCAATAATTAGCGGTTTTTTTCTAAACCCATCCAATTCTTCCTTAACGAAACCCAGCAGACCATCTAAAGGCTCCCGGATAGGGAGTTTTATCCCGGTTCCCAACACTCCATCGAGAATAAAATCCGCATCAGCAAGCTCCTGTTGAATGGTTTCGCGGCTCTGGGGATACTCACTGCAATCCAGGATCGTACCTCCGTTTTTGCGAACCCGTTCCATCAACGGGTCCTGGGGAGAACGTTTCCGGAACAGCAGTGCTGAAGCTTGCCAACCCCAGGAAAGCAGATAATCAAGAGCAACGAGTGCATCACCCCCGTTGTTCCCGGAACCCACCAGGGCCGTTATCATTTTCTGTGATGAATGACCAAATTCATTCTGGATCACATCTGCCAGACCCCTCCCTGCCGCCTCCATCATTGCCTCGTATGAATGGCCAGCGTCATTTGCCGCTTCTTCAATTAATATCATTTCTTCAACGCTAACATATTTCATCGATAATCCTCGATGTTCTAAGTATTTCTCTATTGATTTTAGTTTACCAGACAAATCTATTGGCTGTTTTCATTCCCAGCCAGGAATCGATCCAATTCAAACCCTTTCCGATTTCAAGGTGTTATACCTGCCACTCCAGCCAGTTTTATTGTTTTGATTTTTCGGATATACTTGGTAAAGAATAAAGCTGGAGAATTAAATGCTTAAAAGCGACTATGTAAAGGCCTTGGACGACTACAATAAAGCCCGCCGAAGCGCTGCTTTTCAAGAGCTGCTAGCCCGGCTAACTGGCAACCCTGAGGATATTAAGCTGTTCTCTTACGAAGAGGTTCGGCAGCAGATGCACGCGATTGAAAAGAGCGCTGAACGACTGGCTGAAATCCCGCTGGATGCTATTGTCGGGAGCGTTGGTCGATACCATGATTTTACGAGGAAATTTCTACCAAAAGCATCAATCAGCCAAGATCGCTGGGCCCGGGTCATGGCGACTACAAAAGGGTTGTCTGGCCTACCCGCTATCGATGTGTATAAAATCGGTGAGGTTTACTTTGTTAGAGACGGCAATCACCGGGTTTCCGTAGCAAAACAGATGGGGAACACATCCATTCAAGCGTATATTACTGAAGTTGAATCCAGGGTTAACCTTCCCCAGGATATAAAAACGGACGATCTGATAATTAAAGCCGAATATGTCAAATTTCTAGAAAGGACCAAGCTGGATAATTTAAAACCCGGAGTAGATTTGAACGCAACCAAACCGGGTGCCTACCCTACCCTGCTGGAACATATTGAAGTCCATCGTCATTACATGGGGATTGAACAGCAGCGCGAAATTCCCTATTCGGAATCAGCTTTGCACTGGTATGAGGAAATTTTCTCACCCGTGGTTAATATCATCCGCCGCAGAGGAATGCTGCGTGATTTTCCAGAACGAACAGAAACAGACTTGTACTTATGGGCAGCAAACCACCGGGGTGCTTTGGAACAGGAAGTAGGTTGGGATATCGGTTCTGAGGCAGCATTATCTGATCTAACTGAAAAGCACAGCCCCCTGAGAAGAAAACCTATCCGGGAATTCCTGTCCAGGTTGCTTGCAAAAATTATCCCGGATGTGCTGGAAGGCGGACCTCCTCCTGGCACCTGGCGGAAAAAGCTTATAGATTTTACCGTTTTAAAGTACCTTTTTTCTGATCTACTCCTTGCTCTCGATGACACCCAGAATACCTGGAATGCTCTCGACCAGGCAATCCTGATCGCCAGGTTAGAAAACAGCCGGATTCATGGGATCCATATTCATACTGAGGTAACTGATAACAGCCAGAAGGATCACCATGACCTCCGGGAGGAATTTGAAACTCGTTGCCTCAATGCTGGTATTAAACGATTTGATTTTATCGTCTCAGAGGGTGATATTGGTAAAAATTTAGTCGATCACGCCCAATTTGTAGATCTGGTTATCCTTCCCCTAAATCACCCACCAGGAGATAATCCGATTAATCGGCTGGAGTCTGGCTTGAGCGCCCTTATTCGCAGCTGTCCGGTGCCAATATTAACTGTACCAGGGCAAATTACCCAGCTGAATAATATCCTCCTGGCGTATGATGGCAGCGTCAAGGCAAAAGAAGCCCTGTATATCGCAGCTTATCTCGGCAGTCAAAGACAATCTTCACTGAAAATAATTACCAGCGCAGCCGGTTTGGACGATCCAGTCAACGCGCAGAAAGAAGCAAAAGCTTACCTATCCCGATTCCCTATTGAATCCCAATATCTGATTACTCAATCCTCCATCCCGGATGAAGTCGGCCGGCTCGCCAGGAACGGCGAGATTGACCTTATTCTCATCGGTGGTTACGGAGGAAGGTCTTTATTTAAAGTAGTATTGGGGAGTGTCGTTGATCAGATTCTGCGAGAGATTCAGCTGCCAATCTTAATCTGCCGGTAAACTGATATACCTATAAAACCTGGTCAGGGGGATAAATCTTCTGGAATAAATTCTGTTACCCAGGATCTGTAGGTATTGATCACCTTTGTTTTTCCAACCTGAGATTCCTTAACTTCATCTGGGCGATAATAGTGGATATGACCATGGAAATGGTATTCTGGTTGAAAAGTATCGACTAACCACCGGAAAGCTTTGATACCCTGGTGAGTCCAATCGGATCCTTCATGCACACCCACTGAAGGCGCATGAGTGATAAATATATCCAAATACCGCCCGTGGATAAGTTTGTTATAGATTAATCCTGGAATCAACCGTAAGACATGACTCCACATCATACCCTGGGTATATTGGTAATGAGTTCTTCGATTATAGCGAATACTTCCTTCTACGCCGGCCATCAGCAACCCATGTTTGCGAATTATCTTCCTGTGTAGGTTCTGGGCGCCGAAGGGATATGATCGAGGTTCCCCCATATTTAACTCCTGCAGAGGATCGTGATTGCCATGCACAAAATAGAGCGGACAGTTCAATATTGTGATGATGTATTCCAAATACATGTACGACAAATCACCACAGGATAGAACAAAATCAACATCCCCATAGCGTTCTTTGAGATTGTCGCTGTATACCAGGGGGTCAACCTGATCACTGATAGATAAGATTTTAATCACACAGAATACCTGCCTGCTAATATATCTGCCAATTGTACTATAGGTCAAAAACAAACTTCTTAATCTACAACCCGTCCGATAGCAAACAGATTTATCTTATCGATAATTTCGAATTAATAACCGAGAGCAAGGAAGTTTAATCATTTCAGGATTGGTTTGACAAAAATTCCCCAACCGGATAAACTTGGAGCACTCCTGCTTCATAAAACGGATATTCCCCATGGGGAGGGCACCGGACAAAAAGGCGAATGTTAACAGGGAAAACTCCACCAAATATCTGGCATAATATCTCTCTAGACATATGACAGAAAATTCCAACATTAAATTTCTTTTACTTGGAGAAATCGTCGTGGATTTAATATCCACCGAGATTGTGACTACGCTGGAAGATGCCAGCAGCTTCCAGAAATTTGCTGGCGGTGAAGTATCAAATCTCGCTATGAACCTATCACGTTTAGGTTTCCCTGCTGCGCTGGGAGCTTGTGTGGGGCAAGATAATTTTGGAATTTTCCTCCGAAAAGAACTCACCGAAGCTGGAGTGAACCTCACCTATCTCCAATCCACATCCGAAGCGCCCACAACCATCATTCCAGTCACCCGGCAAACAGAATCGCCGGATTTTGCTGTTTATCGCGGTGCTGATAAATGCTTATCACTAACTGACTCACTAATCTCAGCAGTTGCTGATTCTAAAGCTGTCCACACTTCTGCTTTTGCATTATCACAGGATCCTTGCAAATCTACAATTTATCATTTGCTGAAGGCCGCCCATAAAGCTGATTTATTGATCTCTTTGGATCCCAATTACCATCCTGGAATCTGGCCTGATCTGCCAGATTATCTACTTTTCCTAAAGGAAATCTTCCAGTTGATCACCGTCACCAAACCTTCACTGGATGACTGCAATCGTATCTTTGGTCCCGGTTTGAAACCAGTGGAATATCTGGAGATGTTTTTAAACCTCGGACCAGCTGTTGTTGTGCTCACAATGGGTAGTCAAGGCGCACTATTGGGAACTTC
>CBDVDO010000117.1:0-5587 GCA_965372765.1 uncultured Anaerolineales bacterium | reverse complement strand
AACTGGACATGATGACTATGCTATGTACAGCGAGAAACCCGAAGATTGGGAAGAGAATTTGGATCGGATAAAAAGGAAAGTGGATTCGTCCCGTACTATGCTGCCAGAACCGGAAATTACCACCCGCTCCGGCTCTGAAAATGGGATTATTGCTTTTGGTTCTACTGACGCTGCTGTCCGGGAGGCCTGCGATTATTTGGAAGCTGAAGGGGTAAACCTGGATTATCTGCGGGTGCGCGCTTTGCCTGTCAGTCCAAAAGTGCTGGAATTCATTCGGAAATATGAGCGGGTATATGTGATTGAAAATAACCGGGATGGACAAATGCACAGTATTCTTTCTTTAGAGCTGCCTGATCGTGCTTCAGCCCTGGTTTCCTTATCTCACATTGATGGGCTGCCCTTGAGTGCGGAATGGATTAAAGTTGCAGTTTTGGAAGAGGAGAAATCTTAATGGCTGAGAAAACCGTCAAGAAGAATGAACTTGGATTAACTAAAAAGGATTATAAAGGTCAAAAGTCAACTTTGTGCCTGGGTTGCGGGCACAACGCGATTGTTGGTCAGGTCATCTCAGCCTGTTTTGAGTTGAATATCCCCCCGGAGAAAGTGTTTAAAGTTAGCGGGATTGGCTGCTCCAGTAAAGCGCCTACCTACTTTATGAAACGTTCGTTTGGGTTTAATGGCTTGCATGGCCGGATGCCCTCTCTGGCTACCGGCGCTTCATTTGGGGATACATCCATGATTGGGATTGGCGTGAGCGGTGATGGAGACACAGCAAGTATCGGGATGGGACAGTTTAAACATATTACAAGGCGAAACTTGCCTTTCCTCTATATTGTTGCCAATAATGGTGTTTATGGTCTGACTAAAGGTCAGTTCTCTGCAACTGCAGAAAAGGGTTTGGCACTTAAAAAACAGGGTCAAAACCGCTATGTGCCGGTTGATATTGTCTGGGAAGCCATTGCCGGTAGAGCATCTTTTGTGGCCCGAACCTTCTCCGGGGACCCCCGGCAGTTAAAGGCATTAATAATGGCAGGTTTACATCACCGCGGGATTGCAGTCATCGATGTGATCAGCCCTTGTGTGACCTTTAACAATCAGGATGATTCATACCACTCGTATGCCTGGGGCAAATCCCATGAGGTTGCCCTGCATGAATTATCGTTTGTCCCGCCAATGAAGGCAATCAAAGTTAAATATGAGAAAGGTGAATCCCTGGATGTTCCTCTTTTCGATGGAACTCATATTATCCTTAAAAAACTTGGTCAAGATTATGAACCAACGGACCGGGCCAGAGCGCTCCAGATGCTGGAAGACGCCAATCGCAAAAATGAGTTAATTACAGGTTTGATTTACATCAACCCAAAGCAAAAATCACTCTTTGATTTGTATGACCTTCCGGATACCCCGCTCAATAGACTACCTGCCGAAAAATTGCGCCCGAGTCCGGAATCGTTAGAAGAGATCAATCAATTAATGTTTTAATGCAATTTGAACCGCATCTCATACGGATTGGTATCTAACGCTGTTCTGGAAGAAGAATAATTTTCAACAAGAATTGCCTGTGATTGTTTGATTAAATATTATCGGTTGTTGCTTATTGATTTTACCCGGGAGAAAAGATGACTCTTTGGAGACAACCACTTGATAGAGACCGCATCCTGATTACACACGGCATCGTTCACATCATCGATGACCGTTGTAAGGGGTGCGGTTTTTGTGTTGAATTTTGCCCCCAGGGAACCCTTGCTATTTCCACTCGTACAAACGCTAAAGGATATCATCCCCCGGAAATTGTCCCGGATGTTCACTGCATCAATTGCGGATTGTGTACGCTTTTATGTCCAGATTTTGCGATATTTATTGAGGATGGCGGAAAACATACTCCAGATAAAGTAATTCCTATTCAGCGCTACGAGGGTAGAGATGAGTAAAGAAAAGGGCAGACTCACCGGGGAACATTTTATGCTGGGCGACCATGCCTGTGCGGAAGGTGCGATTCTAGCAGGCTGTAGATTTTTTGCCGGTTATCCGATTACGCCGGCAACCGAGATTGCTGAAAGAATGTCTGTCAGGCTGCCGCAGGTGGATGGAAATTATGTCCAGATGGAAGATGAGCTGGCATCCATGAATGCTATCCTGGGTGCTTCCTGGGCAGGCTTAAAATCCATGACAGCAACCAGCGGTCCTGGATTTTCATTGATGATGGAAAACCTTGGTCTCGGCATCATGCTGGAAACCCCTTGTGTGCTTGTGAATGTCCAGCGTGGAGGACCCTCAACTGGCCTGCCGACATTGGTCGGGCAGCAGGATATGATGCAGGCTAAATGGGGTTCCCATGGAGACTATGAAATTATTGCCCTCTGCCCTGGATCACCTCAGGAACTTTTTGATCTCACCATCCGGGCTTTTAACCTGTCCGAGAAATACCGGACTCCCGTCCTGGTCATGACGGATGCAGAAGTTGGGCACATGACGGAAAAAGTAGTAATTCCTCCCCCGGAAGAGGTTGAGATATTCAATCGACACCAAATTTATAAAGGTGATGTAGAGCCGGATCATTTCCGGATTTACCGGGATAGTCCCGATGGCGATCCGGGGTATGTCTCTCCCATGGTAAAAGCAGGGGAGGGCTACCGCATTCATGTCACCGGTTTAACTCATGATGAGCGGGGATACCCTGCCATGAACGCGGAAGCTAATGAGTGGAACGTTTCCCGGCTGACGGAAAAAATTACAGCCAACCTGGATGACATTATTCAACTTGAAACAGACAAGCTCCGGAACGCCGAAGTGGTAGTGGTTTCCTACGGGATATCGGCCCGAACCTCCCTCTGGCCAATCGAGCAGGCCAGGAAAGAAGGCATTAAGGTTGGTTATCTCCGGCTGATCACTGTCTGGCCGTTTCCGGAGGAAACTATCTCTAAACTTGCCACCAAGGTCGGCGCGTTTGTTGTTCCAGAGATTAATATGGGCCAGATCACCCGCGAGGTTGAACGCTGCGCTGCCGGGAATGCACAAGTATTCGGAGTCCATAAACCCGGTGGTGATATCCTGGATCCCGGGGATGTGCTGGATACAATCAGGATAGCTGCGGCAGTAACTCGGAAAAAATAAATAATAATTTATATAGTCCTGGTGCGGTAAAGCGGAGGAAACTATATGTCAGCAGAAGCCATGGAGCGCAGTGAACGGTTACGGATTATGAATTATGAGACACCAGCTGAGAGTGATTGGGAAACCGGATTACATCCGATGGACGATTTACTGCGTGGTGAACGGCTTCCCCATATCTGGTGTCAGGGCTGCGGTTTGGGTACCGCATTAACTTCATTTATCAGTTCCTTAAAATGGCTGGAGAAGAATCAGGGCTGGGATCTTGATAAAGTCGCTGTTGTATCCGGCATCGGCTGTACAGGTAGAATTGCCGGTTATTTACGATTGGATTCTTTCCATACTACACACGGCCGGGCGATCCCATTCGCTACTGGACTAAAAATTGCCAATCCTGAGTTAAAGGTAATAGTTATCTCAGGTGATGGAGATATAGCCGGGATTGGTGGAAATCACCTGATTCACGCTGCCCGGAGGAACCTGGGCATCACCGTTATTTGTGTGAATAATTTTAATTACGGCATGACTGGCGGCCAGGTAGGACCGACAACTCCCCATGAAGCCCGGGCGGTTACAGCCCAATATGGTAATTACGAATTTCCTTTTAATCTCCCTTACCTGGCTGCAGCCAGCGGAGCATCCTTTGTCGCTCGCTGGACAGTTCTTCACGCCCGTCAGTTGGATTGGACTTTAAGGAAGGCTTTAATCCATTCCGGATTCAGTTTTGTGGAAATCATTGCTCCCTGTTCAACTGCCTATGCTCGCTGGAATCCTGAAGGGAAAGGTTTGGACCCGGAAAATCTCCAGCGGCGAGGTTTGGAGGTAATGAAGCATTACCAAAATGTGGGTAAGACAGAACAAGGCATTCATCCCAAAGACGCCCACGTTAAGGTGAACGACTCTGGGGAAGTGATTGAAATCGTAGAAGGAGAATTCCTGGATGAAACCAGGCCTGATTTTATAGAAGCCATTGATCAGCGTGCCGCTAAAGCAGAAAAGTTCTGGTTGGGTGCAAAAGAAGCCCTGGATAAACGAAAAAAACTGCCGCCAAAAAAGGGAAAAGTTCCCCGCACTGAAATCCAGTTAGGAGGTTTTGGCGGGCAGGGCATTATGAGTGCCGGCAAAATTATTGGCATGGCAGCTTCAATATATAACAACCTGGAAGCCTGTTTTACCCAGAGTTATGGACCGGAAGCGAGAGGGGGAGCGGCAGGATCACAGGTTGTGATTTCCAGCACTGCTATTCACCATCCGCACTTGACCCAGCCAACCAGTATGATCATGATGTCCCAGGGGGCTTATGATAAATATGTAGCTGATTTATCCCCGGGGGGGGTGCTGCTGATTGACGATGAATTAGTGGATCTTCCAGCTGAACACCGGAAAGATATTAAAACCTTTGGGATCTCAGCGACAAAAATTGCTAAAGATGCTGGCAATAACAGGGCTGCCAACACGGCCATGCTTGGTTTCTGGACAGCAGTGGAAGGAATCGTAGACAAAGAGGCGATGCAGGAGTCCATAGCTGAATCAGTACCGCCCAAAACAGTTAGTATAAATTTAGAGGTATTTGAATCCGGGTATAAAAGAGGACTGGACCTGGTTAAGAAGTGAACTGCGGGGAAAATTCTATGGGTAGAGAAGTGCTCATCGTCGGCAGCAGCCAGGCAGGATTACAAGCAGCATTGGATCTTGCTGATATTGGCTTGAAGGTACAGCTTGTTGAACCCAGGCCATTTATGGGGAAAAACGAAGAATATCTTCTCCCCGATTATTTGGTTAACCGCCGGCTGCTGGAGATCATTAAGCACCCAAACATTTCAACTTGGACCAATACGGAAATTCAGGAATTACACCAGGAAAACGGGAGTTTTCGCGCGGTACTGCAGCAGTTCCCTCGTTATATTGATCTCTCAAAATGTACAGCTTGTGGAGCTTGTATCGATATCTGTCCTGTTACTGTCCCTGGAACTAATAGAAAAGCCATCTACCTGGATGGACAGCCTGATTGTGCAGTGATTGAAAAGGGAGGAATTTCTCCCTGCACCACCGCCTGTCCTGCAGGAATTCATGTTCAGGGTTATGTGGCATTGATCGCCCAACAGCGGTACCGGGAAGCATACGATTTGATCCATTCCGCACTGCCGTTTCCTTCGGTTTGCGGTCGGGTTTGTAATCATTATTGTGAAGAATCCTGCTCGCGAAGCAAGATTGATGAAGCAGTGAATATTATGGCCCTGAAACGTTATGTGGCAGATTGGGCTTACCGGCAAAAAGATGACCAACCAGAGAACCAAACTGCAGCTCAGGAGCTTACTTCGGACAAGAACAATAAACTCTCCTCTGGAAAAAGTGTAGCCGTGATTGGGGCGGGACCAGCCGGGTTAACTGCAGCCCGGGACCTGATTCGCAGCGGACACGCGGTTACAGTGTATGATGCCAATTCTGCCGCGGGCGGCATGATGCGGGTTGGCAT
>CBDVDO010000116.1:0-5605 GCA_965372765.1 uncultured Anaerolineales bacterium | reverse complement strand
GCTGGAAAATGGGGCAGGGTCGGAATATTATTCTTGAGTGTTGTGGCTATCCCCCTGGCATTAAACAGGATCATCACTCTCCTGACCCATCAAGGGTATGCCATGACAAACGACGGATTCTGGCCTGAACCCCTTAACCGAACCAACAAACGCACAAATACGCCTGTACTCATGATTGCAGTCTTCGCAATTCTGATTACCATGACGCTTTTTTTTCCCTTGGATTATTTAGCCCGGCTGGGCGGGCTGCTCTACCTAATCGTGCTAATGGCAGTTAACTTCACCCTCACCAGAAGAGAACAAATCACAGCAGCCCCCTTTCACCTTCCCGTTCACCCCTGGATTCCAGCGCTGGTTTTGGTTTTTGATTTCCTGCTCATTCTGACCTGGGCAGAATATCTTCCTGCTGCCGGATTGCTGCTGTTGATAGGTTTTGCCATATTTATTGGCTACGGACGGCACCACAGTATCAAAGCCAAAGAAGGTATCACAGTATTTAAAACAATCCTGGAAGAAGTGAAAACCAAACAGAGCGTTCGCGTTCTAGTTCCAATCGCTAACCCGGATACTGCGGAAACTTTGCTTCGTTTAGCCGGCACCCTTGTCCGCCAGCAAGGAGGAAAGGTCATCGCCCTGCGGGTAATTACTGTGCCCGGCCAGGTTCCCCTTTCAGAGGGCAGTTCACAGGCAGAAACCGACCATGCTCTTTTAGACCGGGCGGTTGACCAGGCAACACAAGAGGAATTCAGAGTTCAAATCATGACCCGTGTATCGCGCAGTGTTTCGGAAGGTATCCTGGATACCGCAAGGGAAGAACAAGTCGACCAGATTTTGCTCGGATGGCTGGGGGATACCCGGTCAATCTCTTTTTCGATGGGACCAGTCATTGACCCGGTCATTAAAAATGCTCCCTGTGATGTTTTAATCGTGCGGGGAGACCATACTCAGGAAATCAAGTCTATCCTGGTTCCTACTGCCGGAGGTCCCAACGCTCCGATTGGAGCCCATTTGGCAGCCACCCTTTCTCAAATTTATGGAGCTGCTGTAACCGGACTGTATGTCCAGGTTGGCCGGGCTACTCCCCGCCGGATGGAAGAAAACCGGCTGACTATTGAAGATACCCTGGAGGGCCTGACCTTCAGCCAACCACCTGAAAAAAAGGTGGTCATGGCTAACAATGTCCTGGATGGCATCCTTAAGGAAGCCGAATCGCACGACCTGGTCATTGTCGGCGCCACAGAACAGGGATCCTTTGACCAATTTGCTTTTGGGAGCATCCCCCTCAGGATTGCTGCCCAGGCGCCGAACACATCCATCATGGTGAAAGGATACAGCGGCGCCCGGGAATTCCTTTTTCGCAGAACACTGACTGCGATCTTCAATCTCTTTCCTACCTTAACAACGGAAGAACAGCTTGGAGTCCGGGAGGAACTGATCGAAGACGCGCAGCCCGGCTCAGATTATTTCGTGCTGATTGTTTTATCTTCGATCATCGCTACCCTGGGGCTGCTACTTAACAGCCCAGCAGTTGTCATCGGCGCTATGCTTGTCGCTCCGTTGATGTCACCCATACTTGGGTTTTCACTCGGAATAATCCTCGGCGAAGGACGGTTGGTCAGGACCTCACTGGAATCTGTCTTTAAGGGTGTAATGGCATCAATAATCGTCGCGATCATCATCGGTTTACTTTCTCCCATAAAAGAGATGACACCCGAAATCCTCTCCCGGACTCAACCGACTCTCTTGGATTTGTTAATCGCCCTGGCTTCCGGCATGGCCGGCGCTTATGCGGTGAGCAGAAAAGATGTCAGCGCCGCTTTACCTGGGGTAGCAATTGCCGCAGCCCTGGCGCCACCTCTCGGTGTTGTTGGTTTGGGGTTCGCAAATGGGAACATGCAGGCAGCTGGCGGCGCCCTGCTGCTGTTCACCACCAACCTGGTCACCATCAGTCTTGGCGGTGTAATCATCTTCACCTTGCTGGGTATTCATCCCCTGAATCTGGAACCAGAGACCAAAAAACGAGTCCAGAGAGGAGTGACCGGCATTTTATTTCTGGTCTTTCTGATCACCATTCCCCTGGTATTTATCATGAACGGGATCATCAAACAAACCCGGGAACAACAAACCATAGAACGAGTCTTGCTGGAATCCCCTCTCACAGAAGGAATGTCCATCATCAATATCGAAAGGACACAGTCCCGGGAAAAACTGTTAATCAGTGCAACAGTTCGGTCCACAGAACCACTGGACCAGGAGACTGTCAATGACCTGGCTGTAGCTTTGGCAAATGAACTGGATCGCCCCCTGGATCTGGATATAATTTTCCTACCTACCATACGATCGGAATAAACATATTTAAGGTAAGATATTATCCTTTACCTGGTTCAAGGATATAGTTGTATCTTAATAATTATTTGATATACTTTTTAGATTGAATTAACCTCCCGGTGATAACCTTTATGGTATGACAAGATAAGTTCAAGTAGATATCCTGGGAACTTTCTAGTGGAGAAATAGAATGAAAAAGAGCACCTGGATCATTATAGGAATAGTAGGCGGGTTGATCGTTATCGCCAGCGCTTTCTCAGCCGGCGCGATAGTCGGTAATATCTTATTACCCAAACCAGACATGTCCTGGTTTTCTCAATCAACCCAGATTGTGCCATCACAAGGCGCTGATGAGACCCCAGCAGTTGATCCCTCTGTCAATATATCGACTGAGGAATTGTTTAATCCTTTTTGGGAGACCTGGGAAATCGTTCATGATCAATTCGTTGACCAACCGGTTGACGATACCGCATTGATGAGAGGGGCAATTTCAGGCATGCTGGATTCATTGGGGGATCAGCATACTTCCTATATGAATCCGGACCAATTTATGCAGGCCAATATTCCGATGGATGGAGAATATGAAGGAATTGGCGCCTGGGTTGATACCACAAGCGAGTATCTCACCATCATCAGCCCGATGCCTAATTCTCCGGCAGAAAAAGCCGGGTTATTACCCGGAGACCAGGTGATCATGATTGACGGGGAAGATATGACCGGTATCGATGGTTCTCTGGTAATCCGGAAAGTTCTTGGCCCTGCCGGTTCCAAAGTTGTTTTAACCATCAGCCGAGAAGGAGAACCGGAACCTTTTGATGTCACCATTATCCGGGAAAAGATCATCATCCCCAGCGTTGAAAGTAAAATGCTGGAAGAGAATATTGGTTATGTTCAAATCATCACCTTCGGAGGAGATACCCGCTCTGAACTCAGGGAAAGTTTGGAAGAACTACTAGAACAAAACCCGATTGGGCTAATTGTAGATCTGCGAAATAACGGGGGCGGATACCTGCAAACAGCTGTAGAGGTGGGATCTGAATTCATTGCCGAAGGCGTGATTCTCTACGAAGATTATGGCAATGATGAGGAAATGGAAGTATTCCACGCCCGTAAGGGAGGCATTGCTACCGAAATTCCTCTTGTTTTACTGGTCAATGAAGGTTCAGCTTCCGCATCAGAGATTGTTGCCGGAGCAATCCAGGATCATCAACGGGGACCACTGGTTGGCGCAACAACCTTTGGCAAAGGTTCGGTCCAGAATTGGGTCGAGCTGAGAAATAACCAGGGAGCGGTCCGAGTGACAATTGCCCGTTGGCTGACCCCGGAAAAGAGACAAATCCATGAAAAAGGGCTCACGCCAAAGTTCCTTGTGGAATTTACTGAAGAAGATTACCTGGCTGAGCTGGATCCCCAACTGGATAAAGCAATTGAAATAATGTTGGAAATCACAAAATAATATATCAGGAAACGAAACAATGTTTTATTTTAATCCCCAATATCTGCTGTATATGGGTCCGGCGATTATCGCCATGCTGGCAGCGCAGTGGTATGTAAAATCCACCTACAATAAATGGGGCAAAATACCAAACAGCTCCCGCCTGACCGGTGAACAAGCGACTCAAAGATTAATTTCAGCCGGAGGACTGCACGAAGTTGAGATTCAGCAGATTCAGGGTCAACTGACCGATCATTATGATCCCAGGAAAAAAGTTCTCAGTTTGTCACCCGGTGTCTACCAGGGTAATTCTGTTGCCTCCCTCGCCATCGCTGCCCATGAACTGGGCCATGCTCTGCAGGACAAAGAAAACTATTTTCCTCTGCGGATTAGATCAACCCTTGTGCCAGCTGTGAACATCGGTTCCACACTGGGATGGATCTTGATTGTGGTTGGTTTGTTAATTAACGCCGTTGGCTTGGCCTGGCTGGGTGTTATTGCATTCTCTGGCGGCGCCCTATTTGCCCTGGCAACCCTCCCTGTTGAACTGAATGCTTCTTCCCGGGCAAAACAACTGCTGAGAGACAGCGGCATTATCTCCTCTTCAGAAGAAACCCGGGGAGTGAATAGTGTCCTCAATGCCGCAGCGTTAACCTATGTGGCCTCCCTGTTGACGGCAGTAATGCAGCTGCTCTACTGGATTTCCATCGTCTCAGGTCGGGGAAGACGGCGATAATCCAAAACACACAAAAATTTCATCCATCAATAAATCATATCTGGGAAAATAGCCCAAAACTAATTTCTGCTATAATCACCTCATGCGGAATTTCATCTTCGCTGTAGGCTTGCTGCTGGGGGTAATCTTCTTAGCAAGCAATTTTACTGAAGTCGAGCAGATCACAGTCACCCTCCAACGGGGAGATTGGCGTTTCATTCTGCTGTCTGTCTTGCTGGTATTGATCTGGCTGGTCAATATGGCAGCTTCCTTTAAAACGATTTTCCATGTAATCGGAATTGAGGAATCTTTAGGTCGGCTGCTGATCCTGACAACAGCCGCCACATTTATCAATGTAGTTGCACCTTCTGGCGGGATTGGCGGGATGTCTGTTTTCATCGCTGAAGCCAGGCAAAAGGGGAAAACCGGGGCCAGGGCTTTAGTAGCAGGAGCCCTGTTTGTAATATTTGATTATCTGGGACTTATTGCGTTATTAGGGCTGGGTTTAATCGTCCTCTTCCGCAGAAATATCCTTGGCGGAACAGAGATCACCGCCTCGATTATCTTACTTTTCATGTTCACAGGCATGAGCGCCCTGCTCTATCTGGGATTCAAATCCGAACAAGCGCTCGCAGATGCGCTGGCCCGGTTAGCCAGAGCTGGAAACCGCCTCTTGAAACCATTTCGACGCCGCAAAGAATTCAGCGAAGAAGGGGCAAGATCCATAGCTCATGATGCAGTTGGCGGGCTCAATGAACTGCGCAATCGCCCCCTGGAATTAATTTATCCCCTCCTCCTGGCTCTCTCCAACAAATTGATCCTGCTGCTGATCTTTTTCCTGACTTTTAAAGCATTTCAGGTGCCGACATCTATAGGCACCCTCATCGCAGGCACAAGTCTGTCCTATTTATTCCTGATTGTCTCCCCTACCCCTTATGGGCTAGGTGTCGTGGAGGGCGTCCTAACCCTTGTCCTTCGTTCGATGTATATTTCAGTCAGCGATGCGCTGGTGATTACCATAGCATACAGGGGAGTGATCTTCTGGATCCCCCTCATCCTGGGCGCAATTGCTTTCCGCTGGGTAGGAAAGCTAGAAGAAAAAGAACTCGATAGGTCATCAATAGCAG
>CBDVDO010000115.1:0-5627 GCA_965372765.1 uncultured Anaerolineales bacterium | reverse complement strand
GGCGAAATTGTTTCAGAATACAGAGAAAAAGTAAGCTTATAAATTTCAAAGCGGACGAGAAATAAATGAAATTTGAAAAAATACAAAAAACTGAATGTTTCCTGTTTGACCTGGATGGTACCGTTTATATTGGAGACCAGCTTCTTCCCGGCGCCAAGGACCTGTTGGCTTATCTGGATAAAAAATCCAGACCTTATTTATTCCTGACTAACAATTCCTCCCGTTCCCGGGCAGACTATTCATTAAAGCTGGCTAAATACGGATTAGATACACCAGATGAGAAGATTTTTTCCTCCGGTATAGCAACAGCAATTTTTCTGAATAAACAACAACCAGGTGCCAGGATTTATCTGGTAGGCACTCCATCATTAGAAGACGAGTTCCGCTCTTATGGGTTTAAGCTTGTTGAGGAGAATCCGGACTATGCCGTGCTGGGCTTTGACACTACCCTGACCTATGAAAAAATCTGGAAGCTGTCTAATTTTGTGAGAGAGGGAAGACCCTATATCGCTACCCATCAGGACATCAACTGTCCTATTCCGGACGGATTTATGCCTGATATTGGTGCTATGATGGCGATGATCGCATCCTCCACGGGGCGGGAACCGGACGTAATTGTCGGAAAACCCCATTCCCCTATGGTGGAAGCCATCGTTGAAAAAACCGGATTTGGTCCTGATAAACTAACCATGGTTGGAGACCGCTTGTATACCGATATTGCCATGGGCGCGGCCGGGATCAGTACTGTGCTGGTGTTGAGTGGAGAAACTGACATGGAGGATCTGGTGACAGCTCCGTATCAACCGGATTTGGTATGTGATAATCTGGGGGAGCTGCTGCGTTTGTTAGATGAGTAGTTAATTGTCTGTAACCAGTATTTAGCATTCAGATAGCACTTAAACATCACTGATTCCCGAGTCCCTCTTCCCCCAATCCCCTTGTCTCCCCGTCACCTCGTCTCCCCTGCTCCTTGTTCCCTCTCTCCCTGTCACCCCGTCCGTTTAATCGTCACCATGTTAAAGAGAGACAGCCTGCCCCACGAATGCTGGAAATCACTCTCAGACATCCAGTACAAGTGTTCTTTCCCGGCCCAGGAACTGAGGAATCCCCAGGGAGAAGACAAACCCTCTGTATTATTGTGCTGTGGATCGTAAGCGCCCAGTATCATTAAATGTCCACCCACCACGCGGGTGACCCCCAGGGAGCTGGAAGTGTTCTTCCCTCGAGCAATGACCGGTTCATTGTTCTGGAAATAAGTGACTGAAACAACGGAAAGAGAATTTCCATGTTGAAGATTTTCCTTAAGGGTTTGAAGTGTCCCCCTTTTGCTTCTTACTTCTGGGGCCAATCCATTAAGCTGCCCCAACCTACGGGTCAAGTTGGCAGCCTGAAAGACAAAACTGCCATTGTTGTTGCCAAAAATAGTATACAGGGGTGTGCCCTTCAAGTACCGTCCGTTGACCCAATCCACCAACGAATCCCCGGTTAAGGAGGTTCCGTAGAGCAAGTTAAGCGCAGATGCTGCGGCGTACTTGCCGCAGTGATTAGTACTACCCTGGTTTTGCTGATAGAAAGCAAGCTGTTTTTCTGTCCAACCCCGCCAGTAAATAGTGATATCGGACATAAATGTTGGATCTCCTGAAATCATTTCTTTTGTAATTGCTCCGGAATAATTAACAGGTGGTTGGAAGTCTGATATTTGAAGATTTGTCCTCAGATTACTGATTACAGATAACTGGAAGCAGGACAGCTCTACCCGTGCAGGGTTTCCCATTCTGCTAGCAAACCCTCAAGCTCTTCCTCGGTATCACCATAGCGTTTTCCGAGCTGAATTACCTCTCCGGCATCATCAGGAGGATCGGTCAGCATTTTGCCGAGTTCTTCCAGCAAGTTTTCCAGATCTGAAATGAGATTTTCCACTTCCTGTAATCTGGCAGACCTTTTGCGATCATCTGCCAGCGCCCTGTTTTTGGCAGCTTTTTTATCCTTGTACGAATCCAGAGATTCTTTTTCGAGATTGATCAAATCCTGAGCAGCCGCCCTGTTTTCCCGCAGGTAGGTTTGATAGGATTGGTAATTTCCTTCAAAGAGAATCAGGTTTTCCTCGTTCACATCAATTTCCCAGATCTGACTGGCAAGGGAGTTGATAAGATAACGATCGTGGGAAACCAGAAGAATAGTACCCGGGTAAGAGGTTAGTACGGCCTGGAGGGTTTCCTGAGATGGAATATCAAGGTGGTTGGTTGGCTCGTCCAACAACAGCAAATTTGCTTTGCTCAAAGAGAGCTTTGCCAGCGCCAGTCGTCCTCTTTCCCCACCAGACAGCACACTGACTTTTTTATAGACTTCTTCCCCCGAGAATAGATACGCGCCCATGTATCCCCGGGCTGCATTTTCCGATTGGAATTTTCCCGCGCCCTCGATTTCTTCCAAAACAGTGTTGCTGTCAGTAAGATCCTGATGCGCCTGGGCAAAATAGCCCACATCCAGGTTGGCACCGAGCTTCACGCTGCCTGACCAGGGCTTGAGCTGATCCAGGATTGTTTTCAAGAAAGTCGTTTTCCCCGCCCCATTGGGGCCGATCAGAGCGGCACATTCTCCACGAAGTAGAGTGATATCTGGAACAGAGAAAAGAGGTTTCTCCCCGTCCGGGTAGCCAATTTCCAGGTTGGTTGTCCGCAGAACTAGGTCGCCACCCCGTTTTCTGGTATTTAAACTCATGTTTAATATCTGCGGCTGTTTAACTGGATTCCTTAAGGAAGAGATTCGCTTGTGGGCTTCTTGGACACTCATATAACTGGTGCTTGTCTGGACACTTTGGCTAATTTTAGCCCAGGATTTTCCCTGTATGGCCTGTATTCCCAATTGCTCAATTGACTGCACTCGTCGACTTAAGAGGCGTAGTTTGCCTTTAGCTTGATTTGTATTCTGCCCAGCGATATTTCTTTTTACGTAATCCAGTTCATTAACCAGGCGGGACTTTTCTGCTTCAAAGGTTTCCTGTTGCCGCTCCCAGCGGGATTGGCGCTGGTTCAGGTAGGCGCTGTAATTTCCACGGTAGGTTTCAAATCCTCCCCGGCTCATCTCCCAAATTTGGTTGCAGACCTGATCGATAAAGTAGCGGTCGTGGGATACCAGCAAGATACCGCCAGGGTAATTTTTTAAATATCCCTCCAGCCACTGGATTGCTTCGATATCAAGGTGGTTGGTGGGTTCGTCAAATATCAGCAAATCTGAAGAGGTGAGCAGCAGCCGGCTGAGCAGAGCCCGGGTTCGTTGTCCACCTGAGAGATGGGTTACTGGCATGTGGAAATCTTGAGTATTGAATCCCAACCCGGCCAGGACCTGCTGAATTCTGCTTTCGTAGGTGTATCCACCCCGGTGTTCAAAATCAGCCTGAAGGGTTCCGTAGCGGGTTAAGAGCTCTTTGGTTGACCCGCCGGGTTGGCTCATAATTAATTCAAGTTCTTGCAGGTCGCGCTCGACCTCTAGCAGGTCATCAAACGCGGTCAGGGTTTCTTCCCATAAAGTATGATTTGAATTTAAATCACTTTTCTGCGGCAGATATCCGATTTTAAGCTGGTTTGCTCGTTGGATTTTTCCCTCTGAAGGAGATTCCTGATCTGTCAGGACATTAAGCAGGGTGGTCTTCCCGATGCCATTTTCCCCAACCAACGCAATCCTGGATTGGGGAGGAATGGTCAGGTTCAATCCGCTGAAAATATCAACGGAGCCGTATGATTTGGATAAACCAGAGGTGGTGATAAGCGACATAAATCCTTCAATTTTATAAATAAGCTGCCAGGCTAAATGAACCGGTTGAAAGCTAGTTTTTCCGGGTCTGGAGCATGTTATAATCGCGACCATAACAAACAGGACAATCGTGAGCTATTATAGTCTGGTATAAAAAAATTGACAGGGGTCTTTCCAGGTCGCTATGACAGATTACTCATCTCAACCCAAAAAATCACCTGATTGGATAAAAAGCGGTTTGTGGGCGGCTTTTCTGATTTCCGCTTTAATTACCGCCTTGATGGCATTTAAGGGGACAAATAATAAAACTGGAACACCTCTACCAACACTGACGGACGGCATTGCTTCCACATTCTCTGATGCTGAGATTACACAATCCACGCTGGCCGATGATCGGCTGCTTCAGGGAAACTCTGATAGGCCGGGTTTTAAGGAACTCAACCTGGATCAGACAATTTATTTTTTACTGACCGGACTGGATAAACGGGAATGGGAAGGAGATACCGGGCCGGGATTAACTGACACAATCATTGTGGCTTTTCTTGATATCCAGCAACAAACTGCCGGTTTAATCTCGATCCCCCGGGATACATTTGTGGAAGTTCCCAAGTACGGACCGTATAAAATCAATCAGGCATTTTCTCTGGGCGAAGCGTACGGCTATCCGGGCGGAGGCCCAGCATTGCTGATGGAAAGCACCGGGAACTTGCTTGGGAACACCATAGATTATTATATTCAGGTGGATTTTGAGGCATTTATAGTCCTGGTGGAGGCAATTGATGGTGTCTCGGTAGACGTGCAAGAAAAAATACTGGTTGACCCCGATCCCTCGGTGAATGGGGATATGAAAAAATTATTACCTGGAATCCATATACTACCTGGTGACCTGGCTTTGGGATATGTCCGGACCCGGGGGACTGCGGAAGGTGACTTCGGGCGGGCAAAAAGACAACAGCAGGTCCTGATTGGACTACAAAAGAAGATCTTTTCTTATGAGGTTTTACCCGGATTGATTCCTAAGCTGCCATCTCTTTATCAGGAGCTTTTTACTCACATTGAAACAAACCTCACCTTAAGCCAGATTGTGACCCTTGCCTGGGCTGTCAGAGATATCAACCCCCAAAGTTTACAAACTACGATTATCAACCGGCCTCTGGTAGAAGCGGGATTTAATTTCCGGGATCAATATGTTTTATTCCCGGATATCGACCGAATCCAGAAAGTCTGGGGTGATATGCAGCAAGTAGCAGCAACCCCTGTGCCGGAGCCAACCCAGGTAATTACCCTGGACGAATACCTCCTGGAAGAAAATGCCAAAGTGGCAGTTATGAATGGAACCACTTCTCCGGGATTAGCTGGAGAAACAGCAGATTTCTTCATCGCGAATGGTTTCCAGATCACCGAAGTGGGGAACTCGGACAAGTTCAGAGACCAAACCCGCATTTATGATTATTCTGGAAACCCTTATACTATTCAGGCACTGCTGAATTTAATGGGGTATTCCCAAACCAGGCTTTTTTACCGATCAGACCCGAACAGCACTGTTGATATTGTTGTTGAGCTTGGGGCAGATTGGATCCTTCAAAACACGCTTCCAGATTCAGAATAGAAAATAATGACCCTTGCCAGAACCATACAGCAGGGAATATATTGAGAATATCCTGTTTGACACCGTACAAGAAAACCGATAGACTGTAAGTAACTTTCACCCTACAGAATCAGGAGGACGTTTATGGGGAATAAAAAATTTCGCCTGACAGTTATTAAAGGATATAACAAGGGGGAAGTATTTCCCTTGGAGGACGATGAGGTAATCATCGGTCGCGGAGAAGAAAATGATATAGTTTAGGGCATTGCCGAGATTTCCAGGACAC